>JBPCNU010000267.1:0-5437 GCA_051000975.1 Rubrobacter sp. | reverse complement strand
GGCCGGGGCGAAGTCGGAGATAAACGGCTCGGGAGCTTCCGGCATAAGGCAGGAGTTCTACCCGATGTCGACGCCGATACACGCCTCGACGACTTTCTCTCACCCCGACGCCGAGACCACAGACCGGATTCTCGGTGGGGAGGAGCCCGGCTTCGGCTACGCTCGGTGGGGCAACCCGACCGTCGTCGCCCTGGAGACGGCCCTGACGGAGCTGGAGTGTCCGACGGGGGATGGCCGCGCGCTGGCGGTTTCGTCGGGGATGAGCGCCATACACGCCGCGCTCACGGCAGCGGAACTGACGAGCGGCTCGACGGTGCTGGTCGCGGAGCAGGTCTACGGCTCGACGATCACTCTCCTGCTCCAGATCTTCGCCCCGATGGAGGTGGAGGTGCGCTTCTTCGATGCCACCGACCTCGGAGACCTGGAGAAGCAGGCTATCTCCACGAAACCGCGAGCGGTGTTCACGGAGACGATCTCGAACCCGCTTTTGCGCGTCGCGGATATTCCTGCAATGGCGAAGATAGCGCGGGCGAACGGCGCGGCCCTGATAGTGGACAACACCTTCGGGACGCCGTACCTCCAGCGTCCTCTGGAGCTCGGGGCGGACATCGTGGTTCATTCGGCGACGAAGTACATCGCCGGACACGGCGACCTCACGGCGGGCGTCGTGGCGGCGGCGGCCCCGTATGATGCGGCTTTGGAGCAGATCCGGAAGACCATCGGCTACGTGATGGACCCGTTTGGGGCGTGGCTTGCCCTGCGCGGCCTGAAGACCCTTCCCCTCAGGATGTCCCGGCAGTGCGAGAACGCGAGAAAGGTAGCGGAAGTTCTCTCGGGTCATCCGAAGGTCGGGGCGGTGTATCATCCCTCACTCTCGCGTCACCCGGATAAGGAGATCACAGCGAGGGTCCTCTCGGATACGGGCGGCCTCGTCTCCTTCGAGCTTCTGGAGAACAGCCGCGAGGCGGCCTTCCGGTTCATGAACGCCCTCGACCTCTGCGTGCGCGCCCCCTCGCTCGGCGACATCTACACCATCGCAACCCACCCGGCGACGGCCTCACACCGCGAGCTCCCACCGTCGAGACGCGAGCGGCTCGGGGTCACGGAGGGGCTGATCCGTCTCTCCATAGGCATAGAGCACCACACCGACATCACAAGCGACCTGACCCGCGCTCTGGAGAACATCTAGCGTGTCCGGCTTTCTGGCCAGCGACTGACGCTCGACCACCCCTGGAATTTTGACTTTTCCGGGCTGTGAGTGAGAGAGTATCTACCGTTGGGTTCAACCGAGCGGGAGGTTCGCGCATGGCGAGGACGCATTACTTCGACCCGGACACCATACATTATCGCTGGAGCAGGAACTACGAACCGGCGCTGACTATTCAGAGCGGCGACACCGTCGTCTTCGAGACGCGGGAGGTCTCCGACGGGCAGATCGGTCCGGACTCCGACGCGACAGCCCTCGACTCCTTCGACTGGGACCGCATCTACCCTCTGTGCGGCCCCGTCGCCTTAGAAGGCGCCGAACCGGCAGACATACTCGAAGTGGAGATGCTCGACCTCCAGACGAGAGGCTGGGGCTGGACCGCCGTGATCCCCGGCACGGGCCTCCTTCCCGAGGACTTCCCTGAGGCGCGCCTGAAGGTCTTCGACCTGACGAACGGCGACTACACGATGTTCCGGGACGACATCGCCATCCCCGTGGAACCGTTCTTCGGTACGATGGGCGTCTGCCCCGCCACCGACGAGGAACTCGCCGTGATGCCGCCCGGCCCGTTCGGCGGCAACCTCGACACCCGCCACCTCACGAAGGGGAGCGTCCTCCGGCTCCCGGTGCAGGTTCCGGGTGCGCTCTTCTCCTGCGGCGACGCCCACGCGGCTCAGGGCGACGGCGAGGTCTGCGTGACCGGCATCGAATGCCCCATGTTCGGCGCGATGCGCTTCAGCCTCGTCAAGACAGACGGAAAGTCCATCCCCGCGCCGCAATTCATAGTTCCGGGACCGCTCACCCCGCAGGTGGACGTGGGCGGCTGGTACGCGACGATGGGCGTGAACCCGGACCTGATGCAGGCCACGAAAGATTCCCTGAGGTCCATGATCTCGCACATCTCCGAGACCTACGATATGGAGCCGGTGGAAGCCTACCTGCTGTCGAGCCTCGTGGTGGACCTGAAGATCAGCGAGGTCGTAGACGCGCCGAACTGGATCGTCTCGAGCTACCTGCCGCTGGCTATCTTCGACCAGAACGACTGACGTTGGCCGCCGGGCTCCGTATCGCTACCCGAGCTGGTGCAGCATCTCCCCGATGTCGGTCGTGGGCTGCTTGCAGACGTATCCCTCGCAGATGTACGCCGTTGCCCGACCGCTCCTGAGCAGGCGGTCTTCAAGGAGCGGCACCAGCTTCTCCGCGGCTTCGTCGTTCGGCCCGGCGAGCGCGAAGACGCGGTTCGGCAGGTACACCGAGTAGGCCGTCCGGCGCAGGTTCTCGGCCTCCTCACCCTCCCCGACTATCACGACTTCGCGGGGGCTCGCGAGGTGGAAGTCTAGGGCGGCGAGGGCGCGCCCGAAGGCCGCCGGGAGCTGCTCCATGGCCGAACTCACGCTTTCGAGGACGGCCTCGCCCCGCTCTCGGTAGTCGACGCGGCTGGCGAGGAGCGCAAGGCGCAGCAAAACCTCGGCGGCGACAGAGTTCCCCGAAGGGGTTGCGCTGTCGTAGAAGTCCCTCGGGCGCGTCACGAGTTTCTCGTGGCCTTCGGGGGTGTCGTAGAAGACGGCCCGCTCTGCATCCCAGAAACGATCGTTCATCACGTCGGCGAGGGAGATAGCCTCAGCGAGCCAGCGTTCGTCGCCGTCGGCCTCGTAGACCGCGAGCAGCCCGTCAGCGACCATCGCATAGTCTTCGAGGTAGCCCCCGATCCTCGCGCTCTCGTTTTTGTACGAGCGGTGCAGCGTCGCACCCGACTTCATCTTCTCGACTAGGAACGTAGCGTTTCTAAGGGCGGCCTCCAGGTAATCCTTCCGCCTCGTAACGGCGGCGAGGAGCGCGACCGAGCGGAGCATCAATCCGTTCCAGGCGGCGAGGGCTTTGTCGTCCAGACCGGGTCGGACGCGCTCGCCCCGAACCGCGAGCAGCTTCTCTCTGGCTGACCCGAGCCGCGCGTCGAGCTCGTCTTCCGGGAGGCCGAGCGAACCCGCGACCTCGGCCTTGCCCCGCTTGACGTTGAGGATGTTCTTGCCCTCGAAGTTACCGCGCTCGGTGACGTTCCAGTAAGCTGCGGCAGCCTCGTATTCCTCGGGGGTCAGGGCCTCTTCCAGCTCTCCGAGATCCCAGACGTAGAACTTCCCTTCGACGCCCTCGGAGTCGGCGTCCTCGGCTGAGTAGAAGCCGCCCGTCTCCGCGTCGGTGAGATCACGCAGTACGTAATCTACCGTCTCGGTAGCGACGCGGAGGTAGTCTTCGTCTTTCGTCACCTGATACGCCTCGGTGTACAGGCGAACCAGAAGGGCGTTGTCGTAGAGCATCTTCTCGAAGTGCGGGACGAGCCAGCGGGCGTCTACGGAGTACCGGGCGAAGCCGCCGCCGAGGTGGTCGTAGATGCCGCCCTGCGACATCTTCTTCAGCGTGACCTCCGCCGCCGAGAGGGCTTCCGCGTCGCCTGTCCTCGCGTGCTGGCGCAGCAGCACCTCGACGTTCATCGCCTGCGGGAACTTCGGCGCCCCCCCGAACCCGCCGTTCACCCGGTCGGTGTTCTGGATGAGGGTCCCTGCCGCGGAGTCGAGGATCGTCTCGTTCAGGGCCGTCTTCGGTAGCTGCCCAGAGGTCGAGGCTTCGAGGAACTCGCGCACTTTGTCCGCACTCTCGAGTACCTCGTCCTTGCGGTTCTCGTAGGCGTCGGCGAGGGTCGTAAGGAGCTGCTGAAAGGACGGCATCCCCTGGCGCGGGGTCGGGGGGAAGTATGTCCCGGCGTAGAACGGCGAGCCGTCGGGGGTGAGGAAGACCGTCATCGGCCAGCCGCCGCTCCGCGTCATCGCCTGCAGGGCCGACATGTAGATGGAGTCTATGTCCGGGCGTTCCTCGCGGTCCACCTTTATGTTGACGTAGTGTTCGTTCATTATGCGGGCCGTAGCCTCGTCCTCAAAGGATTCCCGCTCCATGACGTGGCACCAGTGGCACGCCGAGTAACCAACGGAGAGCATGATGGGCTTCCCCTCGGCCTTCGACTTCTGGAGCGCTTCCTCGCCCCAGGGATACCAGTCAACGGGGTTGTCCTTGTGCTGAAGCAGGTACGGGCTGGTCTCGTTTGCGAGGCGGTTCGGCATGTTTGAGTAGTCCTCTTCTTCGTTCGTCTGTCTCTATCCTGGCTCTTAGATCTAGCTTACCCACCTCGCTCCCGATGTAGCCACCCGCGTTTAGCCGGGTAACGCCCGGGGGAAGGGTGCTTCATACCCGACGAAGACTACAGCGATGAATAACGACGATAAAGGAGCGGAGATAGATATGACGGATCCGGCGAAGTACTCGAAGCAAGAGCGTGAAGAAGGCAGTCAGGAGCAGGAGGCAAGCAAGAAACTCGAGGAGAACCTAGAAGAAGACTCCGGCAACGACAAGCCCAAGGGCCCACAGGAGGCCGCCGAGCGCGAGTAGCCGCCGGTACCCGGCCTACACCCGGTCGGCCCGGATGATGAGTCGTTTCTCGAAGGTCGGTATGGGGGTGCAGGTCTGGAGCGTGACCATGTCCCGGTCCCGAACGCGCCCCATGACCCACGAGTCCGACGGCTCGACGACGAACATCTCGGTTACGCGGTAGGTGTACTTCTTCCCGGTGCTCCGGGCAAGGACTATTTCGTCCCCCTCGGAGAGCTGGTCGAGGTTGGAGAAGAGGAGTCGGCTCCCGGTGGACGGGTAGCCGATGCGGTGCGCGGCGAGGTAGGTGTTGCGCTCCGGCGTCCCGGACCAGGGTAGCGAGGTCTCCGGCGCGTGGGTTACGCCCCGGTCGAGGTAGGCCGGGCTGTCGTCGGGCCAGACGGGTGCGTTCTTTATGCCGATGGCGTCTATCGTGAGGCCGAGGACGGCTCCGCGAGGGATCGCCCCGTAGTCTCGCTCGCCGTTGGCGGCGGCGACTTCCTCCGGTCTGGCGGCGGGCCAGTTCTGCGGCTCGCTCGGGAGCGGGCTCCGGGCCGCCGAGGCCGTCGTCGGTTCGGGGCTGCGACCCGCGAACGTCGCTCCGAACCCGAACCCGGCTCCGATTCGGAAGGTTTGAGCGTTGCGGAAGGTTCGGGTCGCGGTTTGGTGTTTCGCTCGGTATCTCCGGGGAGCGTTACCGCCGACGCCTCGCCCCCCGGTCGGGCTGGGTCTATCGAGTGCGACAAGCGGCTCCCCGTTCTCACCAGCGTCGCGGAACTCCAGCGGCTCGAAGGTCGGGTCTCGCCCCTCGTC
>JBPCNU010000266.1:0-14661 GCA_051000975.1 Rubrobacter sp. | reverse complement strand
GGCGTAGACCTTCAGCTTCTTCAACTGCTGCCGCCCGAGACGCGTGCGGGGCATCATCCCCTTGACGGCCTTCTTAATGATCTCCTCGGGCTTCTTCTGCTGCATCTCCTCGTAGGTCATCTCCTTGAGACCACCCGGATAACCCGTGTGGCGGCGGTACAGCTTCTGCTCGGCCTTGCGCCCGGTGACCTGGACCTTCTGAGCGTTCACCACGACCACGAAGTCGCCGGTGTCCACGTGCGGCGTGTACTGGGCCTTGCGCTTGCCGCGCAGCACCAGCGCCACCTCCGTCGCCAGCCGCCCGAGGTTAGCCCCCTGAGCATCCACAACGTGCCATTTCCTCTCGACCTCGCCCTGCCGGGCCATATAACTCTTCAATACATCCTCCGAAGTCCTGCGAACTTCCCGTAAAAGTCTGTGATCTGGTCTATCCAGCGGCTCTTGGTGTCAGCGGGATCACCGTAAGACGCAAACGAGCCAGATAGTAGCATACGCCTACAAGATCGTCATCCAGAGACCCCTAACCGCTCACCCGCGCAACGGCTATCCCGTCTATGCCTTTCTTGAGCATCGGGATGATCGTCCCGTCGAGCCGCTCGTGGGAGGCGAACTTCCGGTTGAATTCGTCCATCATCCGCCCGTTCTCGGAGCCCGGGTTTATCACCGCCCCGCCACGAATCGTGTTGTCCGCGATGATGACCGTCCCCGGCCGCGAGAGTTCTATCGCAAGGTCGAGGTACTCGGAATAACCTTCCTTCTCCGCGTCGATGAAGACGAGGTCGAACGGGGGTTCGCCAAAGGCGACCATATCCCGAAGCGTCTTCTTCGCATCCCCGACCCTCACCTCGACCTTCTTCGCTAACCCGGCCCGCTCGAAGTTCTTTCGGGCGACCTCGGCGTGTCTCTCACTCAACTCCAGGGAGATGAGCTTCCCTTCTCTCTCCTCTTTCCCCTCTTCGGGGAGGGCGCGGGCGAAGTGAATGCCGCTGTAACCACCGAGGGTGCCGATCTCGAGCATTCGTCTTGCACCGGAGACAGCCGCGATCAAGTACAGCAGCCGTCCCTGCAACGCGGAGACCTGGATCTCCGGCAGCCCGGCCTCTTTCGCGTCCGAAAGGGCGGCCTCCAGCGCCGGGTCTTCTTCGATGAACAAGTCTTGCACGTAGGATTCGATGCCGGGGAGATCCACTTTGCTCACACCATACTCCTTGCCGGATGTCGGAACTCGAGGCCATCATAACCGACCCGAACGAGCGTCAGACCCCGAGCCGGGGCAGACGGTCCGGCGTTCTTTCGCTCCCCGCCTTCGATGAGTTTCGCGAACGATTTCAAGGTGCGCCCCCCGTCGGCGACCTCGAACATCGTCCCGACGAGCGCACGAACCATCCCGTACAGGAAGGAGTTGGCAGTTATGTGAAAGGTGAGCGCGCCGCCCTCGCGCTTCCAGCAAGACTCAGACACGTCTCGTTCGAAGCGGACGTGGTAGCTGTTCGTGGGGGTGAAGGCGATGAACCGGTGCGTACCTTTGATCGATGCGGCCGATTCGCAGAGAAGATCGAAGTCGAGCGGCCTTGCGATGTAGGCAGCGTAGTGCCGGTCTATCGCGGAGCGGGTCGGGGCGTTTACGAGGCGGTATTCGTAGCTGCGGCTCCGGGCGTCGTGGCGGGCGTCGAAGACCTCCGAGACGGCGAGGCAGCTTCGCACGGCAACGTCTTTCGGTAGGACGGCGGTGGTACGGTAGGCGATCTCCTGCGGTCCCATCCCGCTCTCCGAGACGAACGAGACGACCTGACCGCTCGCGTGTACCCCGGCGTCGGTGCGCCCCGCGACCGTGAGCTTGACGGGATGGCGAAGGATCTTCTGCATCGCTCCGACCAGTTCCCCCTCGACTGTGCGCTTGCCGGGCTGAGCGGCCCAGCCGTGAAAGTCCGTGCCATCGTACTCGATGAGAGCGGCGAGCTTGACGCGTCTCACAGGAACGCCGCCATTATTGCAACCCCTGCGACCACCGCGAGGGCGAGGGCGTCGCGGCTTCTGAACTCAAGCTCGCGGTAGCGGCTTCGACCTTCGCCGCCCCGGTAGCCCCGGCTCTCCATCGCTTCGGCGAGTTCATCGGCGCGACGAAAAGCTCCGATGGTGAGGGGGATGAGGATGGGGGTGAGGGTTTTTATTCGTTTGATCGGGCCACCCTCGGAGAAGTCCGCGCCGCGAGCGGCCTGGGCACGCATGATCTTTCGCGTCTCCTCGTCGAGCGTCGGGACAAACCGCAGAGCTATCGTCATCATCATCGCCATCTCGTGCGCCGGGAAGCGAAGCCGCTTGAGCGGCGAGAGCAAGTCCTCTATCCCGTCCGTCAGGTTCACCGGGGCCGTCGTCGCGGTGAGCAGGGCCGCCGACAGCACCAGCACGACGATGCGAGCCGCGAGGTAAGCCCCGAGGACGAGCCCGCCGTCGAAGATTCTCAAGAAACCGAACTCGAAGAGCAGGTTTCCCTGCCGGGAGAACAGAACCTGAAAGAAGACCGTCAGGGCGATGATGAAGAAGACCGGACGCAGGAAACCGAGAAAGGCCCGAACCGGAACCCGGCTCGCGTAGATCATAGCCGCGATGAACCCGCTGAAGAGGACGAACCCCCACACCGACCCGACGAGGAACACCCCGACGACGAGCGCGACGGAGCAGACGATCTTGGCCCTCGGATCGAGCGAGTGCAACACCGACTCACCGGGATAGAACTGCCCGATCCCACGCATCAGGCTAGCTTCCCCCCATAGTCCGCCTGAGCGCAGCGACCGTGTCGTCGAATCGCACCTGCTTCCCCACCTCTGGACGCTCCTCCGCAACGAGCGACGTGATCCTCACCGTCTCTGGCGAGGCGACGACTTCGAGGTTCTCGTAGAAGACTTTCTCTGGCCTTCCGAGGGCTCGTATCCGCCCGTTCTCCATAACGCATACGCGGTCTGCGACCTCGGCGACTTCGTCCAGATCGTGCGAGACGAAGACGACCGAAACTCCGTTGTCTCTGAGGCCGCGCACTACTTCGAGTAGTCCGTCGCGGGCGAGCGGGTCCAGCCCGGCGGTCGGCTCGTCGAGAACCACGACCTCCGGCCCCATCGCGAGCACCCCGGCTATCGCGACCCGCCGCCGCTCCCCGCCCGAAAGCGTGAACGGCGAACGCTCCTTCAGGTGCGAGGCGCCGAGCATGCCGAGGACTTCTTCAACTCGCCGCTCGGTTTCCTCTTTGGCGAGCCCCATCCGCTCGGGGGCGAATGCAACATCCTCGCGCACCGTCGGGGCGAAGAGCGCGGCTTCCGGGAACTGAAAGACCAGCCCGACCCGCCGACGAAGCTCGCCGCGCTTCATCTCCCTGACGTCCACGCCGTCCACGATAACCTCACCCGTCGTCGGCTGTAGAAGGAGGTTCAGGTGCTGTACGAGCGTGCTCTTCCCCGAACCCGTCCCTCCGACTATCGCCAGGACTTCCCCCGCCTCCACCGTCAGGGAGACATCGTCGAGCGCGACCTTCTCGAAGTCGGTATTCGGAGAGTAGACGTGCCGGAGGTTTTTTACTTCGATCCTCAACTTCCATTCCTCCGGGCGGAGAGTATGTCTCGCGCCAGCTCCTCAGCCGTGCGTCGCAATGGTAGACCGAGTTCCGAGGCGAGCCGGACAAGGACGGGCGGGGCGAGGTTTGCCTTCTTCATAAGCCCCGCATCGGAGAAGAGGTCTTCGGGGGCTACATCTGCGGCGAGTTCGCCCCGGATCAAGACCAGGACCCTATCCGCGTCGAAGAGTTCTTCCAGGTGGTGCGTTACGTGAATGATGGTCTTCTCCCTGCGTAGCGTACCGAGCCGCGCAAGAACCTCGCGCCGCCCAGCCGGGTCGAGCATCGAGGTCGGTTCGTCGAGAATCAACAGGTCCGGCTCCACCGCGAGCAACCCCGCGAGCGCGACGCGCTGCTTCTCCCCACCCGAAAGCGTCGCAGTCTCCCGCCGCTCGTAGCCGGAGAGCCCGACGGCGTTTATGGCCTCCGCAACCCGTACGTGCATCTCTCCCGACTCGACGCCGAGGTTCTCGAGACCGAACGCAACGTCGTCCTCCACGAACGGCGCGACGAGGCCGTTGTCCGGATTCTGGAAGAGCATCCCGACCCGACGACGCACCTCTCGCGCCTCCGTAGCCGGATCGAGGCCGAAGACCCGAACCTTGCCCGACCCCGCCGCGAGCAGCCCGTTCAACAGCCGGACCAGCGTGGATTTGCCCCCGCCGTTCGCCCCGACAACCCCGATGTACTCCCCGACCGCGATGCCGAGCGAGACATCCGAGATGGCGGGTCTCTCTGTACCGGGATACGAGAACGATGCATCCCCGAGAGAAACGACGAGAGACCCGTCCGGGTCGGAGCGGGTCTCTTCGCTGTAGTTCATGTGTTCAGCGGGGATCTTCTACACCCCCGTCAGGTCTTACGCACCCTCCGCAACGGCTACGGCATCGTAGTTGACGAGCTGGATGTAGACGCTCGATGCTCCGTCACCCGGACGCGGGCCGAGCTTCAGGATGCGCGTGTAGCCCGAGTCGCGGTCGTTCAGGGCCGGGGCGACCTCCTCGAAAAGGTGCCTCACGACCGTCTTGTCCTTGAGGACTTTTACGGTCTCGCGTCGGGAGTGGAGGTCGTCCTTTTTAGCCTTCGTGACGAGCTTGTCGACGAGGCTTCGGACCTCCTTCGCCTTCTGTTCGGTGGTCTTGATGCGCCCGTGGACTATGACCTGTCCGGCCATCGTACCGAGCATCGCCTTACGGTGCTGGAAGTCGCGGCCGAGCTTGCGGCCCCTCTTAGCGTGTCTCATTACTGGTCACTCTCTATCGGGTAACCGAGTTCTAGGAGCTTAGAGCGGATCTCATCAACGCTCTTCATCCCGAGGTTACGGATGTTCATCAACTCTTCTTCGGTCATCGTGGCGAGCTGGCCGATCGTGTCCACCCCCTCGCGCTTGAGGCAGTTATACGACCTCACGGTGAGCTCGAGGTCTTCTATGGGCCGAACGTCGTCTATGACGTTGCGCCGGCCACTTATGGCGGCTTCGCTGCTGACCACGCCCGAACCCTGATAGCCCTCCGCGAACAGACCAAGGATGTCTATGAGCTGCTTGGACGCCTCGTTCAGCGCGTCACGCGGCTCTATCCTGCCGTCCGTGAAGACCTCGATCGAAAGCGAGTCGAGGTCGGCCCTGGCTCCGGCCCGGATCTCGGAGACCGTGTAGTTCACGCGCGGCACCGGCGAGAACAGCGAGTCGATGGCGATGACCCCGATGGGATCGGCGTCGCTCTTGTTCTGCTCGGCCCGCACGTAGCCCTGACCCTGCTCCACCGTGAGGCGCATATCGAGGGTCGCCCCGCTCGAAAGCGTCGCGATGTACGTATCCGGGTCCACGACCTCGACGTCGGCCTTCAACTCGATGTCTGCTCCGGTTACGTCTCCCGGGCCGCTCTTGAGGATCTCGAGCTCGATAGGCTCCTCACGCTCAAGCCTGAACTTCATGCCCTTCAGGTTGAGGATGATGTCCACCACGTCCTCACGAACGCCCTCCACCGTCGAGAACTCATGCTGCACGCCCTCGATCCGGAGCTTCGTCACCGCCGCGCCCGTGAGCCCCGAGAGCATCACTCGCCTGAGCGAGTTCCCGAGCGTATGTCCGAGTCCCCTTGGCAGGGGTTCGGCCACGAATACACCGCGCCGCTCGTCTTCTTCTTCCACCCTGAAACGGGGTGGCGCTATATCCAACATCTACGCAATCACCTGCTCGTATCCTACGTAATCCAAATTTTCTTCGACCCGTCCGCTCGCTATCGCGTTCGCTACCGTCTAGCGGCTGTAGAACTCGATGATGAGCTGCTCTTCGACCGGCACTTCTATCTCATCACGCGCCGGAGAATGAAGCAGCCGACCGGCGAAGTTCTCGTGGTCCGCCTCGAGCCACGCCGGAACCGACACGACCTGCTCCACCGCGTTCACGACCGGCTCCAGCTGACGGCTCTTCTCCTTGACCGTGATCACATCGTTCGGCTTCGCGATCGCCGACGGTATGTTGTGCTTCCGGCCGTTGAGTAGAAAGTGCCCATGTACCACGAGCTGCCGCGCCTGAGGACGGCTCGTCGCGAACCCCATCCGGTAGACCACGTTGTCTATCCGAAGCTCCATGAGCCTCAGCAGATTCTCGCCGGTAACTCCCTGCATCCGGCTCGCCCGGTCGTAGGCTTTCCTGAACTGCTTCTCCGAGACACCGTAGAACCAGCGGGCTTTCTGCTTTTCGAGGAGACGCATGCCGTACTCCGTCTGCCGCTGGCGGCCCCGGCCATGTTCACCTGGGGGATAAGGCTTCTTCTCCAGCGGGTTCTTCCGCATCGAAGCGAGCATCACGCCCGCGCGGCGGTCGCGCCTCCCCCTCGGTCCCGTGTAACGCGCCACTTACTACCCTCTCCTTCTCTTCGTCGGACGGCAACCGTTGTGCGGCTGGCCCGTCACGTCCTTGATGCCGAGTACCTCTATGCCCATGCTCTGGAACGTTCTCGCGGCCATATCCCGGCCCGAGCCGTGTCCCTTGACGTGGATATCAACGCGCCGCATACCCTGCTCCATAGCCTTGTTAGCGACGCTTTCGGCGGTCATCTGGGCGGCGTAGGGGGTGCTCTTGCGGCTTCCACGGAAACCAAGCGCGCCCGCAGACTCCCACGCGATGACGTTGCCTTCGGTATCGGTGACGGTCACGATGGTGTTGTTGAACGAGCTCTTGATGTGGACGATGCCCGTCGAGATGTTCCTCCGGACGCGCTTGCGTGAACGGCTCGCCCCCTGACGACTGCGCCCTCCGCCTCGCTGCTGCTGCCTCTGCTTGCCCATTTACTTCCTCTTCCTTCCGCCTATAGAAGGCTTCGGACCCTTGCGCTGCCGGGCATTGGTCTTCGTCCTCTGCCCGCGCACCGGAAGCCCGCGCCTGTGACGAATACCCCGGTAACAGCCGATCTCCATAAGCCGCCGGATGTTCTGGTTCTGGTCCCGGCGAAGGTCGCCCTCTACCTCGTAGTTCTCATCTATGTAGCGGCGGATCTGGGCCACTTCGCCCTCGGCGAGATCCCGGATCTTCGTGTTCCGGTCGACGCCCGTCGCGCCGAGGATCTTCTGCGCCGTCGAACGGCCTATGCCGTAGATGTACGTCAGACCGATCTCGGCCCGCTTCTCCCTCGGGAGGTCTATTCCTGCTATACGCGCCATGTTATCCCTGCCTCTGCTTGTGCCTGGGGTTTGCGGAGCAGATGACCCGGACGACGCCCCGGCGTTTTATCACCTTGCACTTCTCGCAAATCGGCTTAACGCTCGCTCTTACCTTCACGACAAATCTCCTGTGATTTTCTATCTTCTGACTTCTGCTCTGTCTCGCTCTGCGTAGTTCCGACTTCTAAAGGCCGCAGCCGCGTGGCCTTCGTCGTCTGATCTTGGTGAGTTTGATCTTCTGATTCTGCTAGGTACGGAACCTGTAAGTTACGCGTCCCCGGCTCAGGTCGTACGGGCTCATCTCGACCTTGACCCGATCCCCCGGCAGAATACGGATATAGTTCATCCGCATCTTTCCGGAGATATGGGCCAGAACCTCGTGCCCGTTCTCCAGCTCGACTTTAAACTGGGTGTTCGGCAAAGCCTCTATGACCGTGCCTTCGACCTCAATGACATCTTCTTTAGCCAAGAACCTACGGATTCCTTTCTCTGCTTCTCTATGGTCTCTTCGTCTCTATACTTCTAGTTACCCGGAAGTTACGAAATAACTGGAGCCAAACGAGTATGTTATCACGCCGACTGACTCTCTCCCACCCGCACCGCACCGGACTCGTCGGCGGTGATCACCCACGGCCCGCTCTCGGTTACGGCTATCGTGTGCTCGAAGTGCGCCGCGAGCGAGCGGTCAGCGGTGTAGATGGACCACTTGTCGCGCTCGTCGAGGTCTATCTCGTAGCTCCCGACCGTGATCATCGGCTCGATGGCGAAGGTCATGCCGGCTTTCAGCCTGACGCCCGTATTCGGCTCACCGTAGTTCGGGAGCTGCGTCCCGTGCATCTCGCGCCCGACTTCGTGTGAGACGAGGTCGCGCACGACCCCGTAACCCTCGGCCTCGGCGGTTGACTGGATCGCGTAACCCACGTCCCCGAACCGATTCCCGACGCGCATCTGATCGGTGGCAGCATAGAGGCAACGCTCCGTTACATCCAGTAGAGCCTTCGCTTCTTCGGAGACTTCGCCGACCGGGTGGGTCCACGCGCTGTCGGTGACGAAGCCCTCGAAACGCGTCCCGATGTCTATGGAGATTGTGTCGCCTTCTTCGAGTCGGTACGGCCCCGGGATACCGTGGACGATCATCTCGTTCGGTGAGGCGCAGATCGAACCAGTGAAGTTCGGCGCGTCCGGCTGTCCGGGATACCCGAGGAACTCCGGCGTCCCACCCTTCGAGCGAATGAACTCCTCTGCGAGCGTGTCGAGTTCCTTCGTGGTGATACCGGGGCGGATGTTCTCCGCGATGAGCCGATGACAGGCGGCGGTGATCTTGCCACCCTCGCGCATCGTCTCCAGCTCGTTGCGGCTCTTGCGAACGATCACGACTATTTCTCCCCGACCGCCACGAGCACGTCTTTGGTAACAGATTCGATGGCCTGGGTCGCGTCCACCATCGCGAGAAGGCCACGCTCTTCGTAGTAGTCCTTGAGCGGTTCGGTCTGCTCGTGGTAGATACCGAGGCGGTTCCTGATGGAGTCCTCGGTGTCGTCGCTGCGCTGCACGAACGGGCCGGGGTCCTCGTCGGAGTTCTCCGGCGGCGGATCGTGCTCGACGTGGTAAGTCCGGCCTGTCGCCTCGCTCTGGCGGCGACCGGAGAGCCGCTCGACTAACTCCTCATCCGGGGCTTCGAGGGCGATCGTCCCGTCGAGTTCGATGCCGAGTTCGTCGAGAGCCTCGTCAAGAGCTCTAGCCTGTGCCTCGTTGCGAGGAAAGCCGTCGAGGATCCAGTCATCAGCTCCGTCGAGGTGCGGCTTGAACATCTCGACGATGATCTCGTCCGGCACGAGATCGCCCCGGTCGTTGTATTCCTGGACCTGCTTGCCGAGGTCGGAGCCGGATTTGATCTCGGCCCTCACTATGTCGCCCGTTGCTATGTGCTTCGCGCCTGTCTCTTCAGAGAGGCGGCTGGCCTGGGTGCCCTTCCCTGCACCCTGAGGCCCGAGAAGAATGATCTTCAAGATATCCCCTTATCTCCCCTGCTTCTTGAGGAAGCCCTCGTAGTTACGCATCATAAGCTGGCTTTCGAGTTGCCGGACAAAGTCCAGCGACACCCCGACTACGATCAGGATGGAAGTACCACCGATAAAGATCGTGCTCGGAAGCCCGAGCAGTGGCGTGATCATGTACGGAACCACCGCCACCGCCGCGAGGAACAACGCCCCGAAGAGCGTGATCCGCGTCAGCACCCCGTTCAGGTAGAGCGCCGTCGGCTGTCCCGGACGGATGCCCGGTATGTAGCCGCCCTGCTTCTTGAGGTTGTCCGCGTGCTCGACCGGGTTGACCTGAACCGCCGTGTAGAAGTACGTGAACATGATGATGAGCACGGCAAACAGGATCAGGTACGCTGGGTTGCCCGGTGCAAAGAACTGCGCCACCCGGTTCAGAATAGAGTCCGGATCCTGCCCCCCCGCGAACTGCGTTATGACTATCGGGAAGATCAGGATAGAAGACGCGAAGATGATCGGGATAACACCCGCCATGTTGACCTTGAGTGGCAGGTACGTCGTCCCGCCCTGGCTCATCCTGCGCCCGACCTGACGCTTGGCGTACGTGATCGGAATGCGCCGCTGCCCCTCGTTCACGAACACGATGGCCGCGATAATGAGCAATAGCAAGAGGCCGAGAATGACGATGATCAGGACGTTTCCAGACTCCATAAGCGTCCTCACCGCAAGCGGCGCCTGCGAGAGAATAGACGCCGTGATTATGAGCGAGATACCGTTCCCGAGGCCACGCTGGGTAATAAGCTCCCCGAACCACATCACCAGCATGACGCCCGTCGTCAGGGTGAGGATGATCAGGAATATATCTATCGGGGTTGCCCCGACCAGCACCGGTCCGAACGCCCCGCTCCTGAAGAATAGCGTCATCGCGATAGCCTGCAGGAACGCAAGGATCAGCGTGAAGTACCGGGTGTACTGCGTGATCTTCTGCTGGCCCTGCTCACCTTCTCTGGCCAGCTCCTGAAGACGCGGGATAGCGACCGTCATCAACTGCATCGTGATGGCAGCCGTGATGTACGGCATGATCCCGAGCGCGAAGACCGACAGGTTGTTGAACGCCCCACCCGTAAAGACCCCGAAGAGCCCGGTTATGGCGTTGTCACCCGTATCGAGGCCGTTAGCCCCGAGTGCGTCGCGGTTGACCCCCGGCAGCGGAACAAAGGCCCCGAGCCGGTACGCGGCGATCATCGCCGCCGTAAAGAACAGCTTCTGGCGTAGCTCCGCTACCTTCCAGGCGTTCGCAAGCGAACCAAGCATCTAGCTCTCCAGTATCTCGACCTTGCCGCCGGCCGCCTCTATCTTTTCCTTTGCGGAGGCTGAGAAAGCGTGCGCCTGTACGGTAACAGCCTTCTCGACCTTTCCGTTCCCCAGGATTTTGACGAGGTTCGCCCTCTTCCTGATAAGCCCGGCGGTCCTCAACTCATCGAGTCCAATGGTATCACCGGACATCTCCGTAAGGTCGCTCAGGTTCACCGGGGCGTAGTTCTTCGGACGCGCCACCGTGTGCCTGCCACGCGCCATGCCCTTCAAACGCGGTAGCCGCCTCTGGAGCGGCATCTGACCACCCTCGAATGCCGAGTTGCGCTTCGCTCCCGAGCGGCTGTTCGCGCCCTTGTGGCCCTTGCCGCTCGTCTTGCCAAGCCCGCTCCCGATACCTCGACCGACCCGCTTGCGTGACTTCGTCGAGCCGGGAGCCGGAGATAGCTCGTTCAGCCTCATTATTCACTCACCCCATTTACTTCTTCTACAGACACGAGGTGCCGGACCTTATGGACCATGCCTCGGATCTGGGGCGTGTCCTGATGCACCCGGGAGTCCCGGATGCGCCTGAGCCCCAGCGCCCGTACCGTGCGCCTGTGCTTCTCTTTTGAATCTATGATGCTCTTTGTCTGCGTAACCCTCAGAGGACTCATAGCGTGATCTTCACCCCCCGCGACTTCTCTATCTGGTCTTTGGTGCGAAGGCTCCGCAACCCCTGCTCCGTCGCCCGGACAAGGTTAACGGGCGTCGTGGAACCGAGCGCCTTCGTCAATATGTCCTTGATCCCTGCCAGTTCCAGAACCGCACGAACGCCACCGCCCGCGATAACCCCGGTACCTTCCGAAGCCGGCTTCAGAAGCACGTCGGAAGAGAGGAACTTACCGATGATCTCATGCGGAATGGTCGTGTTTCGCATCGGAACCTGAAACATGTCGGCCTTCGCCCGGTCCTGTCCTTTGGCTATCGCCGCCGGAACGGTGTTGGCTTTGCCCAACCCGACTCCGACGCGACCGTTGCCGTCACCGACGACCACGAGCGCGCTGAAGTTCAGCCGACGGCCGCCCTTCTTGACGGTAGCGACCCGCCGAATTTCGACGACGCGATCCTGGAACTCGTCACGCTCCCGACCGCGACCACCGCCGCGACCGCGACCGCCACCAGGACCGCCGCCACGACCGCCGCGTCCCTGGGGACCACCGCCCTGACCACCGGGGCCACCGCCGCGTCCGCCCCGGTTTCCACCAGGACCTCCCGGACCGCCGCCCGGCCCGCCACTTCTATTGTCGTTCCTTGGACGACCCAAGATAAATGCCTCCTAAAGCCTAAAGTTTCAGTCCGGCCTCGCGGGCGCCCTTTGCGAGCGCGGCCACGCGGCCGTGGTACTTGTTGCCGCCCCGGTCGAAGACGGCGTTCTCGATGCCCGCCTCCTTCGCCCGGGAGGCGATCATCTCCCCGACCTTCTTGGCGGCGTCGGTGCGGTTCTCCGCATCCTCGACCTGCCGCGAATCGGCGGCAGCTATCGTCCGACCATCGAGATCGTCGATGAGCTGCGCGTAAATATTCGTGTTCGAGCGGTATACGGAGAGCCGTGGCCGCTCCGGAGTTCCCACAACGGTCCGCCGGATGCGGTTGCGCCGCTTCTCCCGCTGCGCTCTTTTCTGCACTACTGCCATCTCTAGCTAACCTTTCCTATCCGGTATTCTTGGTATCCAGCTTATCCGGCCTTGCCGACCTTGCGACGGATGACCTCGTCTTCGTAGCGAATGCCCTTGCCCTTGTAAGGCTCCGGCGGACGAGTCTTCCTTATTTCGGCTGCGATCTGGCCAACCGTCTGCTTGTCTATGCCCCGCACGATAATGGTCGTCGGGGTCGGAACCTCGAACGTAACACCATCGCGAGGCTCCTTGACGACCGGGTGTGAGTACCCGACCTGAAGGCCGAGGTTCTGCCCCTGAAGCTGTGCCCGGTACCCGACGCCCGCTATCACGAGCGTCTTGGCGAACCCGTCCGTCACGCCGACTACGGCGTTGTAGAGCAGGGAGCGTGTAAGGCCGTGCTGCGCCTTATGCTTCGGAGACTCCGAGGCCCGCTCCAGGACGATCTGGTTCTCCTCTTCCTTCACGGTGATTCCCTCACCTACGGGTACGGTAAGCTCGCCCTTCGATCCGGTTATCTTTATCGCCCGGCCCGAGACCTCGGCTTTTACGCCGCTTGGCAACTCTACCGGGAGTTTTCCGATTCTCGACATATCTCTATCCTCCCTGACCTAGTAGACGAAGCAGAGGATTTCGCCACCGATCCCGCGGCTGCGGGCCTTGTGGTCGGTCAGTATCCCCTGAGAGGTCGAGAGTATGGCTACACCGAGGCCGTCGAGGACGCGCGGTATCTCCCGCTGCTTCCTGTAGGTGCGGCGTCCCGGTCGGCTGACGCGGCGCATTCCGTGAATGGCTCGCGTGCCGTCGGGGTCATACTTCAGTTCAACGACTATGCTGCGCTCCGGGCCATTCCCGGTCTCGGAGACTTCGGTTACGTAGCCCTCCTCCTTGAGGATGCGGGCTATCTCGGCCTTCATCTTCGAGTAGGGGATGGACACGGTTACGTGCTTCGCAAGCCCGGCGTTCCTGATGCGCGTCAGGAAATCCGCTATGGGATCATTTACAGACATCTCGACTTACCAACTCGCTTTCTTTACGCCGGGGATCTTTCCCTCGTGCGCCAACTCCCTGAGGCAGATGCGGCACAGACCGAACTTTCGGTAGAATCCGTGCGCCCGTCCGCAACGCTGACACCTGTTGTACTCCCTCGTGGAGAACTTCTGCTGCTTCCTCTGCTTGACAAGCAGTGCCTTCCGAGTCATTCCTGAACCTTCCCTAGTTTTCCCTGAAGGGCATGCCGAGCATCCGAAGAAGCTCCCGTGCCTCCTCGTCGGTCTCCGCCGTCGTGACTATCGCAACGTCGAGGCCGCGAGTCGCGTCTATCTCGTCGTAGGAGATCTCCAGGAAGATGATCTGCTCCCGAAGCCCCAGGGAATAATTGCCCTTGCCATCGAACGAACGCGGGCTGATGCCCCGGAAGTCCCTGACCCTCGGCAACGCGACCGTAACCAGCCGGTCGAAGAACTCCCACATCCTCTCGCCGCGAAGCGTAACCCTCGCGCCGACGGGCATTCCCTCGCGGATCTTGAACCCGGCGATAGACTTCCTCGCCCGGCGAACCTGAGCCTTCTGGCCCGTGATCTTCGCGAGGTCGGCGAGCGCGCCGTCCATCTTTCTCGCGTCAACGGCGGCTTCGCCGACGCCCATATTGACCACGATCTTCTCGATGGTCGGGATGCGCATGGGGTTCTGGATCTCGAAGCGGTCCTTGAGCTGGGGCCGGATCTCCGCCCGGTATCTCTCTTTGAGCCTGCTAGCCATTAGTCTATGTCCTTCCCGGAACGCTTGGCGACCCTGACTTTCTTGCCGTTGTCGTCGAACCTGTATCCGACCCGTGTCGGCTCGCCCGAGTCCGGGTCGACGAGCATGACGTTCGAGATGTGTATCGGCGCGTCGAACTGGAACATCCCCTGCGGGTTGTTCTGGCTCGGCTGCGCGTGACGCGTCCGAGTGTTGACCCCTTCGACGACGACGCGCTCCTTCTTCGGGATAACGCGCTGTACCTCGCCGCGCTTACCCTTCTCGCGGCCCGAGATGATGACGACCGAATCCCCGGTCTTTATCTTTATTCCCATGAACTAAAGCACCTCCGGGGCTAGCGAGATGATCCTCGTGTACCCCTTCTCGCGCAGTTCCCGAGCCACCGGCCCGAAGATACGCGTTCCTCTCGGAGCACCATCCTGGTTGATGATGACGCCCGCGTTCTCACCGAAGCGGATGTACGAACCGTCATCGCGCCGAGTCTCCTTTGCCGTGCGAACCACGACCGCCCGGACGACCTCGCCCTTCTTGACTGCGCCACCCGGAGTCGCCTCCTTGACGGTAGCCACGATCACATCCCCGACGCCCGCGCTCTTGCGCTTGCTGCCGCCGAGCAGACGGATGGTCAGGATGCTCCTGGCCCCCGAATTGTCCGCAACCC
>JBPCNU010000265.1:0-7611 GCA_051000975.1 Rubrobacter sp. | reverse complement strand
GCCCGGATCTCAGCCGAGAGCGCGAACATACCGGAGGAGCGACGCAAGCTCGTGACCTCGCACGACACCTTCGGCTATTTCTCCGAAGCCTACGGGTATGAGATCGTCGGAACGGGTCTCCCCTCCTTCACCACCGAAGCCGCAGACCCGGCCGCCGGAGAGACCGCCGAACTCGTCGAGGAGATCCGGGCCTCGGGAGTGCCCGCGATCTTCACCGAAAATATCTCGAACCCCGCCCTCATGGAACAGATAGCCCGCGAATCCGACGTAGAACTAGCCCCCACTCTTTACACGGACGCCCTCGGTGAGGCAGGTACCGAGGGGGATACATACATTGATATGATGAATTATAACATTGACGTTATAACGAAATCGTTGGGGGGCTGATCAAAAGTGTCCTTCACGTTTCTCTACGGCCACAGGCGTCATGCCAGCCCGGTTTCCGGCGCGCCTGCCCTTCTGGTGCGTGCTGTCAGCTCCCAGTATCCGGGGGCCGAGAAGCGGTCTCTCACGGAGGTCGATCTCACGGCTCCGGTGGGCACTAGGGTTGCGCTCGTCGGGCCCAACGGCAGTGGAAAGTCCACCTTGCTGAAGGTCGTGGCGGGGTTGCTCGAGAAGAGTTCGGGGGAGGTCTCGATCTACGGCAACCCGGTCGGGGCGTGCCATCATCGGGTGGCTTACCTGCCGCAGCGTGGGGAGATAGACTGGCGTTTTCCGGTGAGCGTGGAGCGATTCGTACTGGGCGGTCGGTACGTACACCTCGGTTGGCTCCGGCGTCCGACTTCCGGGGACGTCCGCATCGTGAGCGGAGTTCTGGACCGGCTCGGCATCGGAGACCTCACCGGCAGGCAGATAGGCACGCTCTCCGGCGGTCAGCAGCAGCGCGCTCTTCTCGCCCGTGCTCTGGCTCAGGAGTCGGACTTGCTCCTCCTCGACGAGCCCCTCACCGCAGTGGACGCAGAGACCAGAGAACGAATCTCCCAGGTTACGGAAGAGCTCTGGAAGTCCGGCAAGACGCTCATTGTGGCCACCCACGACCTCGAATACCTTCACGAAGACTTTGATGATGTGATCCTCTTGAGAGAGGGTCGCCTCGTCGAGGGTTACCTTTCTTCGCCACGATCGTCGCCAACAATCACGGATCGCACCCTCAGAGGCGAGGGTCGTTGACCTGGCTGGTGGAGCCGCTCAGGTATTCGTTCATGCAGACGGGGCTTCTTGCAGCCCTGATCATCGGCACGACCTGCGCCGTTCTCGGGGTCTACGTGGTCCTGCGAGGGATGGCGTTTATCGGGGATGCTCTCTCCCATACGGTGCTGCCCGGCCTCGCAGCCTCCTACCTCCTCGGCCTGAACCTGCTCGCCGGAGCGGTCGTCGCCGGTCTCACAATGGCCTTCGGGGTCGGGTGGCTCTCTCGCAACCGCACCCTGCGCGAGGATACCGCCATCGGCGTCGCCTACACGGGAATGTTCGCTCTCGGCATCCTGATGATGAGTACGGTTGACTCCTTCCGGGACTTCTCCCACATCCTCTTCGGCAACATCCTCGGCGTGACCAACGCCGCCCTCATAGCGATCACACTCCTCTCCGCAACCATCCTCACGCTCGTCCTCCTCCTGCATAAAGAACTAGAACTGACCTCCTTCGACCCGACCCACGCGAGCGTCATCGGCCTGAAACCCGACCGCCTGCGCTACCTCCTCCTCGTCCTTCTCGCCCTGACCGTCGTCATCGGCATCCAGGCCGTGGGTGTGATCCTCATAAGCGCACTCCTCATCACCCCGGCCGCTACCGCCTCCCTCCTTACCAACAACCTCCCCCGCATGATGCTCCTCTCCGCCTCCGTCTCAGCCCTCGCAAGTGCCGGCGGCCTCTATGCCTCCTTCTACCTGAACATCCCCTCCGGCGCGGCCATCGTCCTCCTCTGCACCTTCTCTTTCCTCCTGGCCTTCACCCTGAAATCTATCTCCAGCAGAACTTGAGAGTTCCGGTAAGGCGCGAAAATGTTTTTCATGCTTGACAATCCGGATAGAACACTTTATCGTTTCATCAAACGTTGAACTGTTCTACAAGAACGAGGATTGAGATGGAGCCGACATGTCGGGTCGAGGAGCATACCGGTAGCGGCCGGGCGGCAGGAGTCGGGGCGGAGTCTTTCGGGCGGGCGGCGAGGATGTTGCACGCTGCGGGGGATGAGGCGCGGTTACGGCTACTGTTGCGGCTCTCTGAGGGAGAGTTGTGTGTTACCGAGATCGCAGCCGAGAGTGGCGAGGGGATGTCTACCATCTCGCAGCGGCTCAAGGTACTGCGCGGCGAGGGGCTCGTGAGTGGTCGGCGAGAAGGCAAACACGTCTACTACTCGCTCGCTGACCGGCATGTCTACGATGTGATCCTCTCGATCCTCGCTCACGCAGACGAGTAGAACAGGCAAACGAAAAGCAAAGCAACGAGAAAGGCACAGACATGACCGATATACATTCGGGCCACGATCACACCCACAGCACGGACTGTGAGCACACCGCGATCACGCACGACGGCCACACGGACTACCTCCACGATGGACACCTCCACCACCAGCAGGACGACGGCACGGTCGAGGAACACACGTTGGACATCGGCGGGGCGAACCCGGAAGGCCATAACGACCACGAAACCGAGCACGCAGAAGACCATCAGCACGGCCCCGGTTGCGGCCACGAAGCCGTTCCGCACGGAGACCACACCGACCACCTCGTAGATGGACACCTCCACCACCCGCACGAGAGCCACTGCGACGATCACGGCCCCGTCAAGATCGTAAGCTAGAGACCCCGAAGTCAACCCCTGACCCGAGCCGTCCTCTTCCGAAACGGAGGGGACGGTTTTGCGTGCGATGCAATTCTCTCCATCCGAGGAACATTAGTACCAGCGCACTACGGGACGGAGAGCGAGGATCATCCACCACTCTTCGAGAACGAGGTCGCTGAGGAGGATGAGCCTCTGGCCCGTGCTTCGCTCTGCTCGGACCTCCTTTTCAGACGCATCAGCAGCGAGGCATCCGAGGAGAACCGAGAGTAGCGTAAAACCCTGCTAAGCGTTTCCGCGCTTCACCGGGTGCATTCGGCCTTCTTATCCTGTTACCGGACAACCTGGGTTTCGAAGTGAGCGACCAGCTTCGTTGCAAGTTCAGGCTTCGGCGAGCCAGGGCTTTCCGAGGCGAGTAGCGAGAAACGAGAGGCCGAAGACACCGCCCGCGAGCATGGCGATGGTGGCTCCGGGCGGGGCGTTGGTCAGAAGTGAGAGGAGGAGGCCGCCCGTCCCTTCGACAGCGACGAGAACGATTGTGGCGAGTTGCCAGGTCAGGATACGTCCCGTGAAGAGCCGGACGGTCGCGGCGGGGATAACGAAGAGGGTGGTGGCGAGGAGCGAGCCGACGGCGGAGAGCGTTGCGGTGGTGAAGAGCGCGATCAGGAGGAGCAGAACCGTATCCGGGAGGGCCGACCGAACACCGAGGGACCGAACCGCCTCCGCGTCGAAGCCCGTCGCGAGCCATGTCCTGCCCAGGAATATCGTCGCGATGACAACCAGCAGGCTCACGACCCCGGCAAAAACGACGTCTCCGGTCGAGATGGCGAGCAGGCTCCCGAAGAGGAGCGTGTCTACGTTGGCCCCGGAGTTGAACACGTCGCTCGCGAGCACCGCTCCCAGAGCGAGCATCCCGACGAGCGCGAGGGCCGTCAGGCTGTCGTAGCCGGACTTCCTGCGACGCGAGAGCCGCTCCAGCGAGGTCGCGAAGATTCCGGCGGAGGCGAGCGCGCCGAGCGGCGCGGCGAAACCGAGTCCGTCGGCGAGCACGAGGCCGGGGAAGGTGGACATCCCGACGGCGTGAGCGAAGAACGCCAGCCCGCGAAGCACAACCCACGTCCCGAGAAGCCCCGCTCCGACGGAGAGGAAGATGATCTCCAGGAACCCTCGCTGCACGAACGGGAGCTGGAAGTACTCCAGCATCTCTGAGATCACGGCGTCTCCCCAGCCTCGCTGGTGCGCCTGACTCGCAGCCCACCGACCTCGCTGACGGCGAACGCCCCGAGGTAGACGAGGACGACCGTCCCGGCGATGGAGGCTCCGGCGGCGAGGCCCGCGTAATAGGAAAGGTAGAGGCCGATGATGCCGCAGGCGATGGCGATGAGCGTCGCAGCGAACATCATCAGGGGCATCCGGCGGCAGAAGAGCCGGGCCGTAGCGGCAGGCCCGACCAGCACGGCGACGACGAGCAGGTTCCCGAGACCCTGCACTGAGACGACGGTTGCGATGGCAAGGAATCCGAGCAGGGCGAAGTCCGTGAGGCGGGGCATCGCGCCGATGGACCGGGCCGTAGTACGGTCGAATCCGACGGCGAGGAGCTGGCGGTGAAGTAGCGCAAGACCCGCGAGGACGACCCCGGCGAGGATGGCGGCGAAGATGAGGTCGGTGCGTGAGACGCCGAGGATGTCCCCGAAGAGCAGGTTCTGAAGACCCGGCGGCGAGTCCGGCGAGAGCGCGAGTACGACCCCGAGACCGAAGAGCGCGCTGATGACGACC
Organism: Rubrobacter sp.; assembly: GCA_051000975.1. Taxonomy (GTDB): domain Bacteria; phylum Actinomycetota; class Rubrobacteria; order Rubrobacterales; family Rubrobacteraceae; genus Rubrobacter. The sequence goes on along the minus strand of JBPCNU010000265.1, from coordinate 3,051 downwards.
GCGACCGAGGTGTCGCGTCCGATGTGCGGTGCGCGCCCGAAGACGGCGATGGCGACGGCCGCAAGCGCCACCCCCGCGCCTGCGCCGAGGATCAGCGGAAAGCCAAAGAGCGCGGCCAGAACCAGCCCCGGAAAGAGCGCGTGCGCCAGCGACTCCGCGCTGTACGAAAGCTCGTAGAAGACTATCCAGCAACCCAAAGCGCCGCCGACGAGGCCGAGCAAGAAGACCTCCAGAAGGGCGCGGAGCATGATCCCCTGGGTCCACGGCTCGAACGCCGCCCGAAACAATTCTTCTGACAACGCCTATGCCCGGTTGTGATGGTGAGGCGGCAGGATGGCAGAGACGCTGCCTTCGGAATCCACCTCGCCGTTGGCCTCGTCGCGGATAACCGTAACCTGCGCGCCGTAGGTACGCTCGATGACGTTGCGGGTCAGGACATCGGCGGGGTTCCCGAAGGCGATCTGATACCCGTTCAGACAGAGAACGTAGTCCCAGGAGCGGGCCTGATCAAGGTCATGCGTGGCTATGACGACCCCTCTGCCCTCGCCTGCGAGCTGGTCTATCAAACTCGTGAGCCGCTCGGCAGCGGGCGCGTCCAGCCCGCTGAACGGCTCATCGAGGAGCAGAATCCTCGCGTCCTGCACGAGGGCCCGAGCCACCAGCACGCGCTGCCGCTGACCACCGGAAAGCTCTCCGAACGACCGCTTCGCGAGGTCTCCGAGTCCGACTTTATCCAGAGCCTCCCTGGCCCGAATACGCTCGGACTTGCCGGGCCTGCGCCACCAGGAGAGCCGACTAAGGCTCCCCATCAGCGCGACATCGAGAGCGGTTACAGGATAGTCGAGGCGTGAGCGGTCGGTCTGCGGTACGGTTCCACAGCGGGCGTTCAGCTCAAGCGTCCCGGCGGCAGGTGTGAGGTCGCCGAGGAGCGTCTTGAAGAGCGTGGACTTACCGCCGCCGTTCTGGCCGAGAACGGCGACGCGCATCCCGCCCTCGATGGCGAAGTCGAGGTCGCGGATGACGGGCGGGCCGCCGTAGCCCGCTGCAAGTCCTTTCACCCGCGCCAGATAACCGCCACTCGTCGCTCGTGCTGCCTGCAAATCCTGCCCCTCTTCTGTTCTCTCTCCGGCTAGTTTCCGACGGAGGTCTCGCAGCTCTCTTCGCCGCCGGTGAAGCCCCGAACCAGCGCGTCGGCGTTGGCCGACATCATCTTCAGGTACGTATCGCCGTCGGAGCCGTCGGGGCCGAGCGCGTCACCGTAGAGCGTGTACTCCGAAGTCGCGCCCGTTTCCTCTGCGATGGTCTCGGCGAGGCTCGCGTTGATGGAGGATTCCGGGAAGACGGCCTGCACGTTCTCTTCTTCGATCAAGGAGATCAGCTCCGCAGTTTCCCCGGCCGACGCCTGCCCCTGCGTGCTCTGCGACGGTATTGCCGCCCCCACGAACTCGATGTCGTAGCGATCCGTGAAGTACCCGAACGCCTCGTGGTCGGAGACGAGCTTGCGCTGGTCCTCCGGCACGCCTGCGATGCAGGCTTCGATCTCATCGTCGAGCGTCTGGATCTGCCCGAGGTACTCCTCGGCGTTATCGCAGTAGACCTGCTCGTTCTCCGGGTCGGCCTCGATGAGCGAGTCCCGGATCTGCTCTACCGCAGCCCCGGCATTGTTCGGGTCGTGCCACCAGTGAGGGTCATACTCGCTTTCGTGCGAGTCTCCCTCTTCAGCGTGCGCTTCGTCAGAATGTTCTTCTTCGGCGTGCGCTTCTTCGGTGCCTTCCTCGTCGGCGTGTTCCTCGTCAGAGTGCGCGTCCCCTTCGGCACCTTCTTCATCCGAGTGGGCTTCGTCGCCGTGATCGCTTTCTGCGCCTTCGAGCCTGTCCGGCACGGTCTCCGCGAGGTTTATGACGTCTGCCTCGCTACCAGATTCGGAGACGACGTTCTCGACCCAGGGGTCGAGGTCGTCGCCGTTCATGAAGACGAGGGCGGCCCCGGCGGTCTGGCGCACGTCCTCGGGGCGTGGTTCGTAGTCGTGCGGGTCGCTGTTCGGCTGGAGGATCTGATGCTCCTCTATCGCGTCCCCCCCGACGTTCCTGGCGAGGTCTGCTATCTGAGTCGTCGAAGCCACGACGCCCACACCGCCACCACTCCCCTGGCCGCCGCCGTTACCCTCGCCGCTCTCGTCGCTGGATCCGGCCTGAGTGCCGCCACAACCCGCAGCAGCCATCGCAGCCGACGCCACGACCAGTGCTGATATAACCGGGAACTTACGTCTCTTCATGTAACCCTCTCCTTCTAAATAACTCCGACACATACGGTGGATTTGAACTTGTTACAGAGAACTCATTGCAAAAAATTTTCAGTGATGATCAAATTTTTTCGTTCTTTCAGCGGCACTTCCCGCAGCGACCGTAGATTTCGAGGCTGTGGGAGGAGACTTCGAAGTCCATCTCGGCGAGGACTGCGGGGTCTATGGGGCAAAGCTCGAACTCGGAGATAGAGCCGCACTTCTGGCAGAGCAGATGGTGGTGGTGATCCTCGGCAAGCTCGTAGCGTGGACCGTCGCCGAGATCGAGGCGGCGAAGTGCGCCGATCTCGGTGAACAGGTCGAGCGTCCGGTAGACGGTTACCATTCCGACCTCGGGGCAGCGAGCGTGAATCTCATCGAAGCTCTGGTGCTGCTCGGCGGCTATGGCCTCAAGTACCGCAAGCCGCTGAGGCGTCGTCTTGTACCCCCGCCCCCGCATCTGACCTATGACCCGCGTTACGCTCAAATCTCTCGCTCTCTCGAACTCAACGTCCCCGACAGATACCAACCCGGACGAAAAAATTTTTCATCCGGTATCCGAGTTATATCAGAGAGGAAGATGGCGTGCAGCGAAATTCTGCTTCTACCGGTGCGAGCTTTTTGCGGGGCGCGCGTGTCGCATCAGGAGCGTCATCGCGGCGAGGAGCGCGAGTATAGCCGCGACGAGCAGGTTCCCCCGGAATTCGCCGCCGATGAGGAAGGCCGGGTCGATGCGGAGCGTCTCCATGAAGACACGGATGGTGGTGTAG
>JBPCNU010000264.1:0-5061 GCA_051000975.1 Rubrobacter sp. | reverse complement strand
TGCTGCCGGAGGAAGTGGAAGGTTTCAAGGACTTCTTCCCGCGACTCGTCGGTGTAGAGTTCCACGTCGTCGTTATCCAGGGCGTTCGCCGGGTAGAGGCCGATAACGGCCTTCGCGGTCAGCCAGTTTTCTTCAATCATGCGCTCCAGCATCTCCTGAGCGTCGTCGAAGAGCTTCTTGGCCTCCTCGCCCTTCTCGGGGTGGGAGAAGATCTTGGGATACGCCCCTCCGAGCTCCCAGGCGTTGAAGAACGGTGTCCAGTCTATGTACTTCCGAAGCTCCGCGATGGGATAATCCTCGAAGGTCTTCGTCCCGGTGAAGGTCGGCACGGGAGGCTCGTAGCCCTCCCAGGAGATCTTTTGCCGGTTTCTCCGCGCCTTCTCTATTGTCGTGATCTTCGTCCGCGATTTCTTCCCGGCGTGTCGCGTCCTGAGCTTCTCGTACTCCTCGGAGACGGTCTGTGCGTAGGCGGCTTTCCGCTCCTCGTCGCTCACGAGGTTCTGCGCCACCCCGACGGCCCGGCTGGCGTCCTTGACGTGGATGACCGGCTGGTGGTAGCCTGGCTCGACCTTCACCGCCGTGTGCGTCTTGCTCGTGGTCGCCCCGCCGATGAGCAGGGGGATGTCGAAGCCCTCGCGCTCCATCTCCTTTGCGACGTGGACCATCTCGTCCAGCGACGGCGTTATAAGGCCCGACAGGCCGATTATGTCGGCGTTCTTCTCCTTAGCGGTCTCAAGGATCTTCTGCGCCGGGACCATCACCCCGAGATCTATTACTTCAAAATTGTTGCATTGTAGTACTACACCGACGATGTTCTTGCCGATGTCGTGCACGTCGCCCTTGACCGTCGCCATGACTATCGTCCCGTTCGGTTTGGACTTCTCGTCCTTCTCTTCCTCGATGTACGGTATGAGGTGCGCGACGGCCTTCTTCATCACCCGCGCCGACTTCACGACCTGTGGCAGGAACATCTTCCCCGCTCCGAACAGGTCCCCGACGACGTTCATCCCGTCCATGAGCGGACCCTCGATGACGTGTATAGGACGCTCGGCGTTCTGTCGCGCCTCCTCTGTGTCGTCTATGACGTACTCGGCGATGCCCTTGACGAGCGCGTGCTCTAGGCGCTTCTCGACCGGGAGCTCCCGCCACTCGAGGTTCTTCTCGCTGGAGACGCCGCTCGCCTGGTCTTTGTACCGCTCGGCGAAGTCGAGGAGCCGCTCCGTCGAGTCGTCCCGACGGTTCAAGACGACATCCTCGACCGCTTCGCGCAGCTCTTCGTCAATGTCCGAGTAGACGGCGAGCTGCCCGGCGTTGACGATGCCCATGGTCAGCCCGGCTTCGATAGCGTGGTAGAGGAAGACGGCGTGTATAGCCTCGCGCACCACATTGTTCCCCCGGAACGAGAACGAGACGTTCGAGATACCGCCGCTCGTCCTCGCGTAGGGCAGTGTCTCGCTTATCTCCCGCACTGCCTCGATGAAGTCGACGCCGTAGTTGTTGTGCTCGTCTATCCCGGTCGCGATGGCAAAGACGTTCGGGTCGAAGATGATGTCCTCCGCCGGGAAGCCGACCTTTTCGGTGAGGAGCTTGTAGGCCCGGGTCGAGATGGCGACCTTCCGCTCTTTCGTGTCGGCCTGTCCGTCCTCATCAAAAGCCATGACGATGACCGCCGCGCCGTACCTCTTCAGGAGCCGCGCCTGCCGGACGAACTCCTCCTCGCCCTCCTTCATGCTGATAGAGTTGACGACGCACTTCCCCTGAACCCGCTTCAGACCGGCCTCGATGATCGGCCACTTCGACGAGTCGAGCATGACCGGCACCCGTGAGATGTCCGGCTCCGACGCGACGAGGTTCAAGAACTCAGATATAGCCTCCTCGCCGTCGAGCATCCCCTCGTCCATGTTCACGTCGATGATCTGCGCGCCGTTCTCGACCTGCTGCCGGGCGACGTCGAGCGCGGTTTCGAGGTCGCCGTTCAGGATGAGTTCCTTGAACCGCGCCGAGCCCGTTACGTTCGTCCGCTCCCCGACGTTGACGAACAGGGTGTCGGAATCTACGTTGAACGCCTCCAACCCCGAGAGGCGCAGCTTCTTTTCGAGTTCCGGAATCTCTCGCGGCGGATGCTCACCGACCGCCTCGGCCAGCGCCTCGATGTGGTCCGGGGTCGTGCCGCAGCAGCCACCGACGATGTTCAGGAAGCCCGAGGCAGCCCACTCCCCGATCTCCTCGGCCATCGCCTCCGGAGACTCGTCGTACTCCCCGAACTCGTTCGGAAGCCCGGCGTTCGGGTACGCCGAGACGTGCGTCTCCGCTAGCCCCGAGAGCTCCTCCAGGTACTGACGAAGCTCCTTCGCCCCGAGCGCGCAGTTCAGGCCGACGCTTATAGGGTTGGCGTGCCGGACGGAGTTCCAGAAAGACTCCGTCGTCTGGCCGGAGAGGGTCCGCCCCGAAGCGTCGGTGATCGTGCCGGAGATCATCATCGGAATCTCGACGCCGGCTTCTTCGAAGTACTCGGTTACCGCGAAGATCGCCGCCTTCGCGTTCAGGGTGTCGAAGATGGTCTCGACGAGGATCAGGTCGGCCCCGCCCTCGACGAGTCCCCTCGTCTGTTCCTTGTAGGCCTCTTTCAGTTCGTCGAAGCTCGTGTTCCTGAAGCCGGGGCGGTTCACGTCGGGGGAGAGGGAGGCGGTCCGGTTCGTCGTTCCTATCGCCCCGGCGATGAAGCGCGGTCGTTCCGGTTCGCGCTCGGTGTACTCGTCGGCGGCCTCGCGGGCGGCCCGGGCCGCAGCCAGGTTGATGTCGTACGCCTGTCCTTCGAGGCCGTAGTCCGCCTGAGCGATGCTCGTGGAGGAGAACGTGTTGGTCTCGATGATGTCCGCGCCCGCGTCGAAGTTCGCCCGGTGGATGGCGCGGATGATATCCGGCCTCGTCACGGAGAGGAGGTCGTTGTTGCCCTTGAGGTCCGATGCGTGGTCCTTGAACTCCTCGCCCCGGAAGTCCGCTTCGGAGAGGTCGTAGTCCTGGATCATAGTCCCCATCGCGCAGTCGAGCATGAGGATGCGCTGCTTTAGCTGCTCACGCAGCTTGCCTATCCTGCGACTTCGTTCTTCGGCTGAGGTCTTGCTGTCCTGGATCATATCCCTCTCTTCTGCCAGTCTGGTCACGGTGAGATGGAGCGAAGAACGCCGGCCTACTTCGGCCTGCTGCGTCCTACTTCGCAGGCGTCCCGAGAGCCTCCGCCACGTCCCCGGCGAGGTCGGGCGCGCTCGCGGGCGGCATGATGTAAGCCCCCGCGACGAGTTCCCTCGAGGCGACGAGAAGCTCCTGCGCTACCTCCACCCCGAACTTCGGCGCGTCCTCCGGCGAGAGCTCCGCGAGCCCGTCCCGCACGCGCTTCGGGATGTTGATGCCCGGCACCTCGTGGTGCAGGAACTCCGCCTGACGCGCACTCCTCAGGGGCATGAGGCCGAGGAGTATCTTCAGGTCTTCGAGGTCCGCCTTCGCAAGCGCGTCCAGAGCCCGGTTCAAGTCGTCTATCTCGAAGACGGGCTGGCTCCAGTAGGCGTGCGCCCCGGCTTCGTGCTTGCGCCGGACTTTCTCCACCTCCGCCGGGAGGTCCTCGGCGGTCGGGTTGAACGCCGCCCCGACGAGGAAGCCCGGAGCCTGACCGATGGAGTTCCCCGCGAGGTCGCGGCCCCGGTTCATCTCGCTCAGGATATGCACGAGCCCGATGGCGTCCGTGTCGAAGACGCCCGTCGCCTCCGGATAGTCCCCTATGAGCGGCGGGTCGCCCGTGATGGCGAGTATGTTCATAACGCCGAGCGCGCTCGCGGAGAGCAGGTCCGACTGAAGGCCAATGGTGTTCCGGTCGCGGCAGCACATGTGCGCGACGACCTCAATGCCGACCTCGTCCTGAACGATCCTCCCGACCGCCACCGGCCCCATCCGGAGCCTCGCACGCGCCCCGTCCGAGATGTCTATGGCGTGGACGCCGCGCTCCTTCAGCCGCCGGGAAGCCTCGATGACCTCCGTTATGTCGTTGCCGCGTGGCAGGTCGACCTCGATCGTCACCGAGAATTCGCCGTCGAGTATCCGCCGCCCGAATTCAGAGACGGGACGGGCCTCGGTGTCCTCGAAGATTTCTGACGTGTCTCTGTCGGAACCGTTCTCCTTTACGTAGACGTTCCGGACGGCCTGCCGGGCGGTCGCCCCGCTCGCGTCGAAGTCCCGGAGGGCGTCCGAGAGCGACTTGATATGCTCGGGCGTCGTGCCGCAACAGCCGCCGATAAGCCGTGCTCCGGCCTCTGCGAGCTTCACCCCGTACTCGGTGAAGTGTCCCACGTCGCGGCGGTAGTGAACGGTCCCGTTTATGAGCTGCGGCAGACCGGGGTTCGGGAGGGCCGCCACCGGGCCTATCTCATCAGACATTTGCTCTATGATGCCGACCATCCGCTGCGGCCCGACGGTACAGTTCGACCCGACCACGTCCACACCCCAGCTCGCTATCTGCTTCGCGACCCGCACCGGAAGCCCGCCCGCGAGCCGCTCCCCGTCCTCCACGAACGTCTTGTATGCCAGCACCTGAACCCCGAAGCCCTTCGCGACCTCAAAGGCGATGCGAAGCTCTCTCAGGTCGGTGAAGGTTTCGAGAAGAATAGCGTCCACACCACCTTCGAGGAGCGCCTCGGTCTGCTCGCAGAAGATATCCTCCGCGTCTTCGTCGGAGATGCTACCGATGGGGGAGAGCGGCTTGCCGAGTGGCCCGACGGCCCCGAGGACCGGGACGCGCCCACCGTTCGGGTGTTCTTCGGCGGATCTGAGAGCCAGGCGCGCGCCTTCGCGGTTGATCTCCACTACCTTCTCATCCAGCTTGTACTCGGAGAGCTTGATGCGGTTCGCAGAGAAGGTGTTCGTCTCGATCATCTGTGCCCCGGCCCGAATGTATTTGCCGTGCAGCTGCGATACGAGGTCGGCGTGGGTCAGGTTCGCCTGGTCATACGGATGTCTGAAGCCGACGCCGTGTTCGCCAAGCGGCATCCACATAGCCCCGTCGGAGACGAG
>JBPCNU010000263.1:0-2859 GCA_051000975.1 Rubrobacter sp. | reverse complement strand
AACGTGACGAAGGTCGAGTCCCCGGCGGGCGACCGGCTCGCGAGCTTCAACCCGGCGTGGTACGAAGCGCTTCTGGAGGGTCAGGACGTCATCGTGCTCGACCTGAGAGACGCGGCGGAGAGACGAGCACTCAACGAGCAACTCTCCGCAGCGGACCTTCTGCTCACGTCCAGCCGCCCGGCGTCGCTCGCGAGGCTCGGCCTCTCGTGGGGGAATCTGAGCGGCAGGCATCCCCGGCTCTCGCAGGTAGCGATAGTCGGTTATCCGGCCCCGAGGGAGAACGAACCGGGCCACGACTTGACATATCTGGCGGAGTACGGGCTGCTCACCCCGCCCGAGATGCCCCGGACGCTCCTCGCTGATCTCGCCGGGGCGGAGCGGGCCGTGAGCGCGGCGCTGGGTCTGCTCTTCGGACGGGAACGCAGCCTCGGGGTGGGCTACGTCGAGGTCGCCCTCTCGGAGGCTGCGGAATCATTCTCCGCTCCGCTCGCTTACGGCATCACGAAACCGGATGCCGTCCTCGGGGGTGGTTTCGCTGGATACGGCGTTTATCCAGCGTATGATGGTTGGATCTCGGTCGCCGTTCTGGAGCCGCACTTCATGAAGAAACTCGTCTCGGAACTCGGCGTGAAGGAATCCTCCCGCGAGGCGTTCGAGAGGATATTCGCTGAAAAATCGTCTGCGGAATGGGAGACCTGGGCCAGAGAGCGAGACCTCCCTATAGTCGCGGTCCGTACCTCGTAGGTCCGGCGACCGGAGGGTCGTCCGACGGGCGAAAGCCCCGGACGACCCCCCGGTCAGGCCCGGCTCTCTCCTTCGAGGAAAACTGATCTCACTTCCTACGGAGTAGAGCCAGAATGGAGTCTTCTACTCAGCTTCCGGGTTTCTGGCTTCCGGGTCCGTATCGTCCTGGCTCAGGAAGAACCTCATCATCTCGGCCGAGGCGTCCGGGCCTCTGGCATCGGTGTATGAGCCGGAGCGGCTCCCGCCCGACCAGGCGTGACCGAGTCCCCGGACGGTCCACCGCTCGGCGACGGCGCGCCCTTCCGAATCGCGGCGGGTCGTTATGGTAAACGCGTGTCCACCCGGTTCCTGTCTCTCTTGAATCCTCGCCGGATGAGCGGCTTCGTCTTCGGGCAGGAAGTGCGCGAGGAGATGGTCTGCGTTGGAGGGATGGACGGTCGTGTCGCGGTCGCCGTGAAATGCGATGACGGGCACGGTTCTAGCGTCTGGCCCGGCGCTGCTACTCCGGTGCGCGGGGCCCTTCGCTCCACTTCGCATCGCAGACATCGCGGACGGCAGGTCGTGCGCGGCGCCGGGCGCGAGACCGGAGTGGACCCCGATGGCGGCGTAGAGGTCGGGGTAAGCCTGGCCCACGACGGCGGCCATCGCCCCCCCGGCGGACATCCCGGCGATGTAGACCCGTCCCGAACCGACGTTGTACTCGCCGACGACCTCGCAGGTGATCCCGGCGATTATGGAAGGCTCGCCTTGTCCGCGCCGCTGGTCGCCGACGTTGAACCAGTTCCAGCACTTCGACATGTTCGCTCCGGACGACTGCGCGGGATACGCAACGAGGAAGGTATGCTCGTCTGCGAGCGCGTTCATCCGGGTTCCGGCGGCGAAGTCATCCGGGTTCTGGGTACAGCCGTGGAGCATGACAACTAGCGGCACCTCCTGCCCGACGTAGCCGTCCGGCACATACAGCTTGTAGGCGCGAGTCCCGGCCCGGTTGGAGTAAGACTTCTCGACGAACCGCCCCCTGGCCGGAGCGTCAGCGGCTTCGTTGGGCTTCCCGGTCGTCCCCGGCACACCGAACGGCACACCGAACGGCACACCGAACGGCGGACGCGGCGCGCTCCGGTGGGGACGTTCCGGCGCGGGTACGGTCCGGAGGTTTCTTATCGGTGAGGCCGCAGATGCAGCCGACGGCCACAGAGGCGACGACAGCGGCGATTTCGTCTGAGGTCGCGAGGTCTCTTCCTTCTTCTCCTTCTCTTTCTCTTTCGTCTCTTTGATGCGAGAAGTCGTTTCGATCACCTCTGCGCCCCAGACTGGCTCAGCCGACGGCGACCCTCCGCCGAGCGTCCGCTGTATCAGCGCGGTCGCCTCTGCCAGTCGTCCTTCCCGCGTGAGGCGTGTCGCCTCCGCCATGCCGTTCTTCATGCGCTCATCCACAGGCAATTCCTCCACTCTCGTTGTTTCAAGATGATCTCGTCCGACCCGCCAGAGCCGTCTTTATCTCGGGACGCGCCCGAAAGGCGCCGAGCACGACGATGGACTCGATGGTCGCGAGGGCCAGTTCCTCCGGCACGTCGTCGGCGATGCTCGCAAGGCCGATGACCTTGATCTCAAGCATCTCCCCCGCCTCTCTCACCGCCTCGAGGTCGCGCCGGGCGTAGTGCTGCAGACCGTAGACAAGCTCCTTCCGGGAAACCGTCTGCCTCACCGTCTCGGCGTGCACCAGAACCTGATTGCGAATGGCGGTGCGAATGAAATCCGTGCGGTTCTGATAAAAGCCCTCCCGAACCAGAAGATCCACCTGACCAAGCTCTACCGGCAACATGTTGATCGTGATCTTCTCCATCTCACCCGTCGCCACACCGAGCCTCCCCTCTGAAGTATCTTTTGTCATCCATAAAACATCTGTCTGACATCCACGTGGATGGTATCACGCTCCGAGGAACACGTTGGGGTGTGGGATATTTCCGCAAACGTTCACGTGGTCTTCGTGGGATCGTTGTGTCCGCCGTTCCGGGGGCTGTCTGGAGTCCGGGGTAGCCGGAGGCGATGCATTGTATGTTCTTCGGACGACTTCGAATACACATTTCGGCACATTCACTTACCGGGATGCCTCTG
>JBPCNU010000262.1:0-11183 GCA_051000975.1 Rubrobacter sp. | reverse complement strand
TTCGACTGGTTCGACTGGTTCGACTGGTTCGACTGAGGCCGAGGTAGGCCAGACTCCGAAGAAGACCCGCCCTACTTTTCGTCGTCGTGCTGGTCGCGAAGGAATTCTTCGAGTTCGCGGGCGAGGTCGTCGCCGTTCGGAGCTTCCCGGCCGAAGGCTTCGGCGGGGTCTGAATCACCGACCTGCGAGTCGTAGCGATCTTCGAGCATCTTCACGTAGGAAGAGAGGTCGGAGTCGCGCTGGACGGCGGCGGAGATCTGCTCCTGGTAATCCCCCGAAGTAGCTTCCAGCTGTGAGATATCCACCGGGATGCCCGTAAGCTCCGTCAGCTTGTCCAGGATCGCGAGCGCGGCCGGGGCCGACGGGACGGCGGGCAGGTAGTGCGGCGTCGAGGCCCAGAGGCTGACCGATGGGATCCCGGCCTCGGCGCAGACGGAGTGAAGGACGCCGGTTATGCCGGTCGGGCCTTCGTAGCGCGATGGCAGGAGTTCGAGGTCGGCGGTGAGGTCCGGGTCCTGAGAGTTCGCCGCGACGGAGACGGGCCGGGAGTGCGGAACGTCTGCGAGGAGCGCGCCGAGGGTTACGATCATCTCGACGTTCAACTCCTTCGCGAGCTCGACCACGGCCTCGGAGAAGGACTTCCAGCGGAAGTTCGGTTCCGGCCCGGAGAGCAGGATCACGTCCCGCCCGGCGAAAGCCCCGCCCTCGGTGGCGTGCAGGACGTTCTCCGGCCATTCAAGGTCGCGGGTAACGCCCTCGATGAGCTTGACCTGGGGCCGCGTCGCCTGGTAATCGAAGAATTCCTCGGAGTCGAAGGCGGCGAAGCGAGCCGCGCCGGACTCCTCCATTACGGTGCTGAGGGCCAGGCTCGAAGCGTCGGCGGCGTCGTTCCAGCCGGTGAAGGCCGAGATGAGTACGGGCCGGATCATTTCGGGCCTTCTATCTAAGTTCACGTATCTGTTTTCCATGCCACAAGATTACCACGCGAGGCATCATCGAAACGCCGTTTTCTGCGTGAAACTGCGCTCGAGAGTGAGGGCTTCACCGAGCCTTCGGAGGAACGTTGCCTCCGGGATCTCGGTCGCCCCGAGGCGCGTTAGATGGTCGTTTCGGATCTGACAGTCAAGCAGCGCGAAACCACGCTCCCGGAGCCGCTCGACGAGCGCGACGAGGCAGACTTTCGAGGCGTCCGGCATCCGGGAGAACATGGATTCACCGCCGAAGAACCCGCCGAGCGCGACCCCGTAGAGCCCACCGACGAGCCTGTTAGCGTGGTACGCCTCGACGCTGTGGGACTTCCCAACGCGGTGGAGTTCGACGTAGGCGGCGATGATCTTGGGGCTGATCCAGGTCTCCGAGCGTTCGGCACAACCCCGGATGACACCCTCGTAGTCGTGGTTTACCCGGATTTCGTACCTGCCAGAGCGTATGACCCTCGCGAGGGACTTCGAGACGTGCAGCTCGTCCAACTCGAGGATGCACCTCGGCTCGGCCCGGTAGAACTCGACGCTTCCGTCCTCGTCGGCCATCGGGAAAGCCCCCTCCCGGTAGCAATACTCGAGCAGCTCCGGGGTAAGAAAGCTCTCTGAAGACTCGAACGACACCCCGAGGATGATACCCGAATCCCGGCACGACTCGCGGCACGACCAGAGAATGAGAGGCAAAGGCTTGAGCGAACCGCGACAGAAGGACCCGGAGGAAAAACCAAACATGGAGCGCACGAGCCAGAACTCCGCCCGAGCTACCAAGCACTACCCGACCTCCACCGCAGACCTTGCAAAGGCCCTGAAAGCCGTCGCCGCGAAGCGCCCGAAGTGGGAGGCGAAGGACGAACGGGACGGAGAATTCCGGCTCGTCCGCACGACACGCATCCTGCGCTTCAAGGACGACGTTACGGCGAGCGTCTCACCCGAAGGCGAGGACGGCTCGAAGCTCGTCGCCGAGAGTGCATCCCGGGTAGGCAAGAGCGACTTCGGCCAGAACCCTCGCAACCTGAAGGAACTCTTCTCTGCGGTGTACCGGGAACTCAGCCTCTGAAGGCGGCTGTGACAACGACGAGTTCTCGTAACGCCAGGTTCTCGTAACGCCAGGTTCTCGTAACGCCAGGTTCTCGTAGCGGCGACTCTTCCCCTGGCCTTCGCCGGAAAACGACTGGCTGAGGGGCAATTCCGGGAGGTGTTTTACCGGGGCTTGCGGGCGAGGATAAGGGCCGTCGTCCTGCCGGGGATCGGGATGAATTCCACGTCCGCGAACCCGGCTCGGGCGAGCCACTCTTCGTACTCGGCGGTCGTGTAGGTCGCGCCGCGTGAGGTGAGGACGAGCATGTTCACGGCGAAGAGCGCGGCCTCCCCCGGCACGTCGCCCTTTGATTCCACGCCGCGCACGAACTCCCGGATCGCGACGTAGCCGCCCGACGCGAGCGACTCGAACATCCGCTCGAAGAGCCGTTCGTTCTCCTCGGGGCCATACATGTGCGAGGTGTTCCCGAGGTAGACGCAATCGAACGGGCCTTCCGGCAGGCCCTCGTTTATGTCGCCGGGGACCATCGCTATCCCGGCTTCTACGAAGTAGCCGCCGTTCACCTCGAAGACCTCCGGGCGGTCGAGGATGGTTACGGACGCGCCGCTTCTTGCGAAGGACTCGGAGTTGGCCCCGGAGCCGCCACCGACGTCGAGTATGCGGAGAGCTTTCGACGAACGTAGGAGGCGCGGGAGGACGATCCCGGTCACCTCGTCCGCGCTCTCTTTCGAGCCTGCGCGCATGGCGCGGGCCATCGTAGCCGTGCCATCGAAGTCGGGGACGGTGCGGTCCTCGGCGGGTTCCCCGGTATGGAGGATATCGGGCATCGTCGCCCACTTGGCTATAAGCTCGAAGTTGTGCACCACCCGACCGCCGGCGTAGGAGGGGTGATCCACATCAAGCAAAGGCCCCCGGTGCTCCTCGACGAGCCGGTATCCTTCGTTCGACTCGTCGAGAACCCCGAACTCCGCGAGCGCGCTCATCACCGTGTAAACGGCCCGCCCGTCGAGGTCGAGGTCGGCGGCGAGGCGGGCCGGGTCCTTTCGTTCCTCGGCGACGGCTTCGAGCAACCCCTCCCGAAGCGCGGCCCCGAGCAGTACCTCCCACCGCCACCCCACCTCGATGTAGTTCATGTTCCCCTTTTCGTTTTCAGTACGACCATCTCCCCCACTGCGTGGCCGTGCAGGTCTCTCACCGGGGGAACTTCTATTCCCGGCGACTCGTCCAGGCGGGCGAGGACATCTTTCACGAGCGGGGCGACGGCCCGCTCCGCTCCGTCCGTCACCTTTAGGGCGAGGCCCCAGCCGGACTCGCTACCGGCGGTCCACACCCCGTCGGCTCCACGCTTCGCGACAAGGTTCGAGGTCTCCATGACGCGGGTGTCTGTGTTGCCCGTCCCGGCGACAAGGTGCGGCTCGGCGCGCATGGCGTCCCGGATCCGCTTCGCAGCGAGCCCGACGTCTTCGGGGAGACCGTCTCCGGTAGCGAGCCGAGCGAAGCCCGTCGCCAGAGACCTCAGCGGCAGGGCGAACGCCGGTGCGCCGCAGCCGTCGCCGGCGGTAGGCATCTCGCGCTCCGGTGTGTCACAGACCTCGGAGATGATGGCTTTGATCCACCCTTGCAAGGGGTGATGTTGGTCTCTGTAACCCTTCGCATCCCAGCCGAGATGCCTGCAGACCGCGAGCATCCCCGCGTGCTTGCCGGAGCAGTTACCGTGTATCTTTCGGGGCTTCTCGCCGCGCCGGACGAGTTCTTCGGCGGCGGGCGCGTAGGCCGGGGGATGCGCTCCGTTGTCGAGGTCGTTCTCCGTGAGCCCGGCCTTTTCGAGCAGCGCGGCGACCGCCCGGACGTGCTGCTCCTCGCCGTAATGCGAGGCGCAAGCGATGGCGAGTTCCGGGTCGGTGAGGCCGAGCGCGTCGGCAGCCCCGGAGAGGACGAGCGGCATAGCCTGAAACGGCTTGAGCGCGGAGCGCGGAAAACAGAGGGCGTCGGCGTCGCCCACCGAGTGCGTGACCCCTCCCGAAGCATCGCAGACGGCGTATCGCCCCCGGTGTACGCTCTCGACGAGGCCGCCCCGGACGAGCGCGACGAGCGGTTCGTCGGCCGGGAGTTCTTCGGGTGTGATCCTGAACAGTCCTGTCTCGCTGGCGGCTATACGGCCCTGCCTTTCTATTGTCCGGCGGCGCGAATGGTCGCGAGCGAGACCATATCGTAGGCCACGCGAAGCCGGGCCATCGTCGCCGGGAAGTCCTCGGCGGCGCGGTACTCGACGGCCTCGGAGAAGAGGTTTCTCAGGCTGTCGAGCGTCTCCGAATCACGCGGGTCGGGACCGTCCCAGCGAAGGGACGCCTCGCACATCCCGAGCATCGCCTCGGCGCGGGGGCTGTTCCCCCAGAGAGCCATTATGGCGATGGACAGGTTTCCCGAGACCCGCATCAGGTGCGCCACGCGAGCCTGCCTCGCGGCGGCCTCTCCCTCCACCCGCTTGAGGTGGTTCTCTCCCTCGCTCACGGGAACCACCGCCTTATGTTGGAGGATAGTACCTTCGTGAGTTCGGCCTCGGACAGCCCGGCCTCCCTTGCGGAGGCCACGACGGCGTAGAGTGTCGAGGGGAGGTCACCGTAAGGGATGTCCGATCCGAAGACGACCCGCGAGGAGTCGAGGTTCGTCAGGAGTGTATAGACCTCGGCGGCGCGGGCGACGGAGGTCTCGAAGAGGACGTTCGGATACGGCGCAAAGGCTTTGACCGCTTCGAGAACCTCGACGAAGGCGGCGTGGCCGAGCAGGAGCCGGAGGTCGGGGTTCGCTCTGAGGGTCGGAAGGAGCGGTTCTACGATACGCCGCATCCCGAACCCGGCGTGGATGATGACGGGCAGGTCGGCCTCGGTCGCCATCTCGAAGAGCCTTACGGCCTGCTTGTCGTCGAGGTCGAACTTCTGGCTGGTCGGGTGGAGCTTCAGCCCGACGAAACCGCGCTCTACGCACCGCTCGAACTCCCGGTCGTAGTCGTTGTGCGGGTTCAGCCGGAAGAACGGGACGAAGTGTTCGGGGAACTCTTCGTAGGCCTCCCATAGAACGTCGTTCGGTCCGGAGAAGTCCTCGGCGGCGTTAGGGTCGTTCAGTGGGAAGACGATGCTGCGCGTCACCCCGGCGGCGTCCTGCCGCTCGCGCATTCCCTCCGCGCTCATCCCGCGCCCGTCGAGGTCTTCGCCGATATGCGAGTGGGCGTCGAAGATGCCGCCGTCGGGGATGTGGCTCCGTATCTCCTCCCAGAGCGGGGCCATCGCTCCGTTCGTCAGGTTCGCAAGGTCGGTCTCCCGCTCGGTGCGGGTCGTCGGTTCTTTCTGGTTCGTGGGTTTTCCCGTCTTCGGTGGCTCTGTACTCATAGCCCGAGATGTTAGCAGGATGCACCGCTCCTCACCCACTTCAGGGAACCTCGTTCATGCGCTATCATCTTGCCAGATGTACTCACGAGTCAGACGCAGACGCGGCACCCAGAGGAGGCTCTTCGGCCTCTTCGCGCTGCTGCTCGTGCTGGCCCTGATCGTCCTCGGCTCTATCTCCGCCTGCAGCGCGCTGCGCGAGGGCGACGGAGCCTCCTCCGGTCCGGACGGCGTGGCGACCGACCGGCAACGAGACAACGTAGAGCCCGGAACCGGAGGTCAGGGGGCTTCCGGCGGCGAGGCGACTCAGGCGGCGGGGCGAGAGGCCGAACCGCAGGAGCCGGTCCGGGCGGTCTACATGACCGCATCGAGCGTGGACAACCTGGATGCTTACCTGGACTTCGCTGACGAGACCGATGTAAACGCCTTCGTCATAGACGTCAAGGACGTAACGGGTGAGGTGATGTATCCGTCGGAGGTCGCGCTTGCGAACGAGATCGGGGCGACCCGCAACACCCTCGACCTGGAGACTTTGATCCCGGAACTAGAAGAGCGTGACATCTACTCTATAGCCCGCGTCGCGATCTTCGAGGACGATATCCTCCCGGTCGCAAGGCCGGACCTCGCCGTTACCGACACCGCGACGGGGGCGCAGTGGACGAACTACGTCGGCAACTACTGGTCCGACCCGTACAACAGGGAGGTCTGGGAGTACAATGCCGCCATCGCGAAGGAAGCAGCCGAGGCGGGCTTCGACGAGGTGCAATTCGATTACGTGAGGTTCCCCTCCGACGGGCCGATGGAGCAGCTCTCCTACCCCTCGGAGCCGGACGACGGCGACGATGCCGACGAGGCGAATCCGATCGCGCAGTTCCTCGAATACGCACAGGGCGAAGTAGAGCCCACGGGCGCGAAGGTCGCGGCGGACGTGTTCGGGCTCGCCGCCGGAGAGAACGGCGCGGGGGTCGGGCAGGACGTGGCGGAGCTTGCGCCGCATCTGGACGTTATCAGCCCCATGATCTACCCTTCCCACTACCCGGTCGGCTCCTACGGCTTCGATAACCCGAACGCCCGGCCCTACGATATCGTGTCGGAGTCGATGGCCGAGTTCGAGGCCGCGACGCGCGAGGCGAACCCGGACCTCGAAATCAGGCCCTGGCTCCAGGACTTCGACCAGGGCGCGCCGGCCTACGGCCCAGGACAGGTCGCGGCTCAGATCCGGGCCGTCTATGACTCCGGCGAGACGGGCTGGCTTCTCTGGAACGCCGCCAACGTCTACACCGACGCCGCCCTCGTGGACACCGACGCGGAAGGCTACGGCGGCAGAGAATAACCCCCTGAACCGTCCACGGTCACCGTCGGCTAGACCGTCAGCGGCATCCCAACGTAGTTCTCGGCGAGTGTGGTCGCTGCGGCCCTCGATGACGTAACGTAGTCGAGTTCTGCGACCTGCACCCGGAGCTGGAACGGGTCGTCACCCGAGCGGTGGAGCAGGCTCGTCATCCACCACGAGAAGCGGCTGGCCTTCCAGACGCGCTCCAGGCACACCTTGGTGTATCTCTCGAGCGTCGCGTCGTCGCCGGATTGGTAGTGTTCCGTCAGGCCCTTGGCCAGCACCCTTATATCCGCGACGGCGAGGTTCATGCCCTTCGCCCCGGTCGGAGGGACGATGTGGGCGGCGTCCCCGGCGATAAAGAGGCGACCGTGCTGCATCGGCTCGATGACGAAGGAGCGCATCTGCACGACGTTCTTCTGGAGGATTTCGCCGTCCGCGAGCTTCCAGTCGTCGGTGTCGAGGCGGGCGTGCATCTCGTCCCAGATCCTGTCTGAAGACCAATCGTCCGGGTTTTCTCTGGGATCACACTGAAAATACATCCGCTGCACTTCCGGTGAGCGCGTGCTCACGAGCGAGAAACCCCGGTCGTGGAGCGCGTAGATGAGTTCTTCGGTCGAGGGCGGCGCCGCCACAAGCAGCCCGAACCACCCGAACGGATAGACCTTCTGGTACTCGCGCCGAACGGTATCGGGAATGTATTCCCGGCTCAAGCCATGAAACCCGTCCACCCCGGCGACGAAGTCGCAGTGTAGTTCTTCTTCGTTCCCTTCGGAGTCCATGAAGCGCACCTTCGGGGCTTCCGTATCGAGGCCGGAGAGCTCCGTTACCCGCGCCTCGAAGAGTAGCTCTCCCCCGTCCGCGAGCCGGGCTGCGATAAGGTCTTTGACGACTTCGTGCTGGCCGTAGACGGTTACGGACTTGCCAACGAGGTCGGCGAAGTCTATGCGCTCCAGCCTGCCATCGAAGCGGAGGTTGATGCCGTGATGGACGGAGCCCTCGCGCTGCATGCGCTCCCCAACCCCGGTCTCGGTCAGAAGCTCAGCGGTATGATGTTCTAATACACCGGCACGGATCTCGTTCTCGAGAACCTCCCTCGACCTCCGTTCCAGGACGACTGACCCTATCCCCGCCCGGTGCAGCAGGTGCGAGAGCAGAAGCCCGGACGGCCCGCCGCCCACGATCCCGACCTGCGTCCTCACCGGACCTCGCCTCTCTCGTGGGCCATGGTTTCAAGGACTTCCTGTGCGGCGGCGAAGGCCGAGTTCGCCGCCGGCACGCCGCAGTAGACGGCGCAGTGCAGGAGCGTCTCGGAGATCTCCCTCTCGGAGAGCCCGTTCCCGATAGCGGCCCGGACGTGCATCTTGAGCTCTCCGGTATGTCCGAGGGCGACCATAGCCGTCAGGGTGATAAAGCTTCGCGTGCGGCGGTCGAGGCCGTCCCTGGTCCAGACCTCACCCCACGCCGAGCGGGTTATGTAGTCCTGGAAATCTCTGGTGAAGGGGGTGGTGCCGGAGATCGCCCGCTCGACGTAAGCATCTCCGAGTACCTCTCGCCGGACCTTCATCCCGGCCTCGCGCCGCTCGTCTTCGGTCCTCTCGCTCATCGCGTCCCTCCGTTTACCAGGAGCGGTGCGAGGTGAGAGAGCAAAGCCTCGTTGAAGATATCGGGCTGCTCCAGGTTGGCGAGGTGGGCGGCTTCGGGGATTACGGTCAGGGTCGAGTCGGGGACGGCGGCGTGTATTTCCTTCAGCATCTCCGGCGGCGTGGCCGGGTCGTCGAGGCCCGAGATCACGAGCGTCGGAGCAGTTATCCGGGGCAATCTCTCTCTGAGGTCCATGTCCCGGATCGCCTCACAGCAACCGGCGTATCCCTCACCGGGCGTGCCGTCGAGCATCTCGGCGGTTTCTTGCAGAGCCTTCGGGTCCTTCTCTTTCATGGCCGGGGTGTACCACCGCTCGATAACGGTCGGGGTGAGGGCCGCGACGCCCTCCGAACGGGCAATTCTCGCCCGGTCTTCCCAAGTCTCCTTCGGGCCGAGCAGGGCCGACGTACAGCAGAGAGCGAGGCGTTCGACGCGCTCCGGAGCCTCGCTAGCGACCCACATTGCGACCATCCCGCCGAGCGAGAGACCGCAGACGGAGGCTTTACCGATGCCGAGTCTGTCGAGAAGGGCGAGCAGGTCGCCGCCGAGTTCGGCGATGGAGTACGGTCCGTCCGGGACTTCCGAGGCACCGTGACCGCGCTGGTCGTAGCGCAGAACGCGGAACTTCCCGTTTCCACTATCGAGCGCGGGCATCTGCGGCTCCCACATCCGGTAAGTCGTCCCGAGGGAGTTTATGAAGACGATTACCGGTGCATCTTCCGGCCCGTCGAGTGCGTAGTTCAGCTTCGCGGGTCTTCCGGTCTTTCCTTCGCTCATCTGGATTCCTCCGGTCTCTCTTCGAGGTAGCTTTCGTGATCTCTCAGTGCCCGGTCCACGAACTCGGCGGCGGAGCCGAGGTAGTGCGCCGGGTCGAGGGCGCGAACCATTCCCCCGTCCCCGAGCGCGGCGGAGAGGGCTTCGTCGGCGGCGACCTCTTCTTCGAGCGTGCCGCCACCATCGGACAGGACACGCTTACAGGCGGCCTTGACGCGCTCGTGGGCTTCGAGCCGGCCGAGGTTGCGGGCGGCGAGGGTGGTGAGGTTCTCCGCCAGGAGCAGGCCACCCGTGAGGTCGAGGTTCTCGCGCATCCTTTGCGCGTGTACTTCGAGGCCGCAGACGGCCTCCCGGAGTAGCGCGACGGCCCCGCCGGTGTACCGGAGCGCGCCCGTCAGAGGTTCCCATTCGGAGTGCCAGGCTCCGGCGGCGCGTTCGTGTTCGTGATCCATCGTCCCGAGGAGTGCGGCGGCCTCGGACTGTCCCCGGCGGCTCGCGGCAAGCGCGGTAACGCAGAGGACGGGGTTTCGCTTGTGAGGCAGGGTCGAGGAGCCGCCGCGTCCCTCACCGGCGGGTTCCGAGACCTCCCCCACCTCGGTCTGAGCCATGAGGATGATGTCGCGGGAGATCTTATCGACCGTCCCGCTCCCGAGCGAGAGAGCAGCCCCGACACCCGCGAACGGTCCTCTGAGCGCGTGCCAGGGTACGACCGGCTCCGAAAGGCCGAGCTCGGCGGCGAACTCTTCGAGGACTCGTATCCCGGAATCTCCGAGCGAGGCGAGGGTTCCGGCGGCCCCGCCGAGTTGCGCGGGCAGGGCATCCCGCACCCTTCGGACTTCCCGACCCGCCGATACTACGGAGTAGAGCCAGCCTGCGGCTTTCAGGCCGAAGGTCGTGGGGAGTGCTTGCTGCATGAGGGTTCGTCCGGCCATCAGGGTATTGCGGTGTTCGCCCGAGAGCCGGGCGCAGTCGGCGGCGAGGAGGTCGAGGTCGGCGAGCATCAGGTCCAGAGCGTCTCGCGTTACGAGCATGGCGGCGGTGTCGAGGATGTCCTGGCTGGTGGCTCCCCGGTGGATGTAGCGAGCGGCCTCCTCTCCGGCGGCTTCCCCGACGGCGGCGGTCAGGAGCTTCACGAGCGGAGGAACGGGATTGCCCGAGGCTCGGGCTTCACGAGCGAGATCATCCGGGTGGATCTGGTCTGCGAGCTCCCCGGAGCGGCAGAAGTAGGCTATCTTCTCCGCGTCTTCGAGCGGGAAGAGGCCGGATCTTGCCCCGGCCACAGCGAGCGCGGCCTCGGCCCAGAGCATCGCCCGAACCCACGCCCGTCCGCTCGTTGCCTCACGAAGAGACTTCGGCACGAAAATCCCCTCGAACACGCTCCCGTCATCGGCGGAGATCACGAACCTCACCCCCAGCACCTTTCATCCTTGAATTCCCCTTTCACCCCAACGTGGACCGATACGAAACATCGTCCCTGGCGATCCAAGTATAAAGACCTCCCGACATAAAAACGGGCGGAGAAATCGCCCGTCGAACCCTTAGAAAACCTCCGGTACTTCTGTTAAACTCCCTCCGTTCCGAAGTGGGGGCGTAGTTCAGTTGGTTAGAACGCCGGCCTGCCACGCCGGAGGTCGCGGGTTCGAGTCCCGTCGCTCCCGCTCACTACCGGGACAGCATCACCATCTCGGGCGGGATAGCTCAGTTGGTAGAGCACGCGACTGAAAATCGCGGTGTCGGCGGTTCGAATCCGCCTCCCGCCACTCCTGAAGTTCCTGCAAAAGCTCATAAACAGAGACGCCCCCTGAATTACAAACAGAGGGCGTGGCAGCAATGCGGCAGCAATAGGTTTTAGAGGGCGTCATCCATCGCGTCGGCTAGTCCGTCGTCCATCCCCGGCAGCACGTGGGAGTAAGTGTCTAGGGTCGTGGTTATGCTGGAATGTCCGAGTAGTTCTTGAACGAACTTCGGGTGCTGGCCCTGCGATAGCAAGAGCGTCGCGCAAGTGTGACGGAGATCGTGGAACCGGAACG
>JBPCNU010000261.1:0-3973 GCA_051000975.1 Rubrobacter sp. | reverse complement strand
GACCGCCGCGCAGAACTCGGCTTCGATGTCTCAGGCGAGTCGCCGCTGCTGCTCAGCATTTACGGCGCGACGATCCCGGAGGACGCGGTCGTCATGCACCTCAAGAACGCCAAGCTCACACGCGTGAGCGTCGAGGTCAACGGTATGTTCTGCCAGGAACTTCTGAAGGTGCGCTACGCAAAAGAGAAGGACCGTCTCGGGGCGCAACACTAGCCTCACAGCTCAGCGAAGATTCGTACCACGAGCGCGGGGTTTCCGGAGAATGAGACCCCGTTTTTCGTGCCTTCACGCAGGAAATGTCAGCCCGCACTACAGGGTAACGATCGCATCTCTCGCTCGAATTTCCAACATCCCAGGAAAATATCTACCTCTGGCCCCGCTAACCTCCGTTTCTCGCGTTTCTGCCGGAGCCAGCATGGTTTTCGTGGCTACGGGAGATGCGATGCAGGCGCAAATGAAAAAACTTTCGACTGCATGAAATTCTTATTGACTCTATAATTCCGATTGTTTCCGGCGGTTTGCCGGCGTGATCGGGAAAGGAAGGGGCAACATGAAGGCAGCGAGGATACACAAATACGACGAGTCCGTGCCTGCGGGCAGCCTCGTCGTAGAAGAGGTAGCGGAGCCGAAGATAGAGCATCCCCTCGATGTGATAGTCCGCATCGGGGCGGCGGGTCTGTGCCGAACGGACATCCACGTGGTAGAGGGTCAGTGGCAGCCGATACAGGACGTAGAACTCAAGCTACTTCCTTACATCCCCGGCCACGAGAACGCTGGCTGGGTCGAGGAGATAGGCTCTGGCGTCTCCAACGTCGCGGTCGGTGATACGGTCATTTGCCATCCGCTGATGACTTGCGGGCTTTGCCGAGCGTGTCGGGCGGGGGATGACATGCACTGTGAGAACGGGGCGTTCCCCGGCATCTCTCAGGACGGCGGGTTCGCCGATCTGCTGAAGACCAACGCGAGGGCCGTCGTGAAGCTCGACCCGATATTGAAACCGGCCGAGATCGCCGCTCTCGCCGATGCGGGCCTGACGGCTTATCACGCGGTCAAGAAGGCGCTTCCGGTTTTGCATCCCGGCACCAAGGCGGTCATGATCGGGGCCGGCGGTCTCGGACACATCGGGATCCAGTCGCTCAAGGCGATGTCTCCGGCGGAAATTATTGTTCTCGATCCTTCTGAAGAAGCTCTGGCTCTGGCGAAGGAGATCGGGGCCGATCAGACCGTCAAGGTCGGTGACAACCACGTTGACACGGTCCTTGAGATGACGAACGGCAACGGCGCGGAGGTCGTCTTCGACTTCGTCGGGGAGCGCGGCGCGCAGGTGGACGCCTGGAATATGACCCGACCCGGCGGCTCGCACTACGTCATAGGCTACGGCGGCATTACTGAAGTGCCGACCATAGACATCATCTCGACCGAGCGAAACATCGTCGGCAACCTCGTTGGTACGTACAATGACCTGGCCGAGCTTATGATCCTCACCGCTGAAGGGAAGGTCAAACTACACACCACGACCTACCCGCTCGACGCGGCGGACGAGGCGATGCAAGATCTCAACAACGGCAAACTCCGGGGTCGCGGCATCCTCGTCCCGGACGGAGCCGACGCCGCATAGCGAACTCTTACGGTCAGACAGTCAAGGGCCCGGACTTCCCGTTCAGGCCTTTTCTACCCCGCGAGGCCGGGGATTCCTCCAGCTGATTCTGCGGAGCGGACGGCTCGCAGGACGGATTTCGTGAGCGCTTCGGCGCACCAGGCCCCGACTACGTCGGTCGACGCCGAAGCGTCCCCGAACGAGGCCGCGAACACCACGTCCCCGTCAACGGTAGCGTGTACGGGGTTCATAGCGCGGGCGAGACCGTCGTGGGACATCTGGGCGACCTTGGTCATCTGGAGCTTGGTCAGGCGTGCGTTGGTGGCGACGAGAGCGAGGGTCGTGTTCTTACCGTCGGCTTCACCGTCGTTGTCGCCCCACCTGAGCCGGGACGCGGCCTGGGGGAGCAGCGTCAACGTGTCCCCCACCAAACCGTCTTCGAGGCGTGGTCCGGCTATGACTTCTCCGGCGTCTCGCACATCCCCGAAGGCGTTGACGACGACGAGCGCGGCCACGACGAGACCGTCCTCAAAGGTGAAGGATGCGCTTCCGAGACCGCCTTTCATCGCCCGGGTCGGGCCGAGCATCTTCCCGACGCTCGCCCCCGCCCCCGCTCCGACGCTACCCTGATCGAAGCAGTTGTTTTCGGCGACTCCAGCGGCTTCGTAGCCCATCTTCGAGTCGGGACGGGCGTCCGGGGAGCCGAGCAAGAGATCGAAGACGACAGCGGCGGAGACCAGCGGTATCTTCGCCACGCCTACGTCGAGGCCTACGCCGCGCTCCTCCAGATACTTCACCACCCCATCTGCGGCGGCTAGTCCGAACGCGCTGCCGCCGGTCAGCAGGACGGCGTGGGTGTCGTTGATGCTGGCGGTCGGGGCGAGCCGAGCTGTCTCGCGGGTCCCGGGCGAGGAGCCGCGCACGTCGACCCCGACCGTGGCCCCACGCCCGTTCTGCCCGTCGAAGAGAACTGCGGTACAGCCCGTCATCCCGGCGAGGTCGGTCGAATGTCCGACTTTTATCCCCGGCACGTCGCAGAGGTTGTCGAGCGGACCGGGTCGCACGGAGCCGTCTGCTAGTTCGAGTCCGGCTCGGCGTCCGGCGTCCCATCCGGCTCGTCGTCGGACTCTGCCGGGTCGTTGGCGTCGGCGGGGACGATGTTCTCGTTCTCAAGAGCGAGGGCGTTGAGGGTGATGAGTTCGGTATCGGAGCGTTTGGGGCCGAACTCGACGAAGACGGAGTCCTTGACCATCGAGTAGTCAACGACCTTTCCCTCGCGTTCGTTCACCTTCACGTCCGTGTTCTTGAAGGGGGCGCGCTCCTTGAACTCCTTGTAGGCGTCGTGTTCATAGCGCATGCAGCACTTCACCTCGCCGCAACTGCCCATGATCTTCTCGTTCGGTGTCACGCCTTGCTGTCTGGCGAGCCGCACGTTGACGGGCCCCATGCTCCGAGCCCCGCTCCAGACCGCGCAGCAGAGCGGCAGCCCGCAGGTATCACAGCCGCCGGCATGCCCCGCTCGCTCGACGAAGTTGAACCGTGTCAGCCGAACGTTCACCCCGTATTTACGCTTGAGACCCTGCGCTACCCGCCGGAGGTCGGCGTCCTTCTCTGACTGGTATTTCACCTCTACGTAGGAACCGTCGAGCGAGACATCGCAGCCGATGAACTGCACGTCGCGGACACGATGGTCGCGGGCGAGCTTATCCGCTTCGAGCCGGACCTCCCGCCCGAACTCCCGGTTTCCGTTCTCGCGCCAGCGGTCCTCGTCCGTGGCGAAGCGAATTATGTCGTGGGGGTGCATGTACGCCTCCCGGCGACGCGGGGTCAGGGCCACGCAACCGACGTACTCCCCGACCTCCGTCTCCACGACCACCTCGTAGCCGACCCGGAGGTCGAGGTCGCGGGCGTAGCAGAGCCTCGGGGTACTCCAGCCGGGTATTCGTATGTCTACTAGCCTCGGGAGTGTCCGAGTATTGAGCGCCGCGTCCGTGATAATGCTACCTCCAGCATAGCCTCTGATGAGACATTATACGTAAGCCCGGCCCTTGCTTCTTCCAGAGAGAGCGCGGCCCCGGCCCAGTCAGCGTCGGGGTAGCGGTCGACGGCGGCCCGAAGATCAGCCACGCGGTCCACGTTGGCGACCAGTTCTTCGGCCCCGGCCCGGACTATCGCAGTATCGCGGTAGAGGATGGCGAGCAGATCCAGAACCTCCCGGTAGGCGTGGTCCCGCACGGCCCGACCCGACCTCTTCGACCGGTCACGAGTGCGTTTGTCCGGCTCCTCGACGGAATCCAGGACTACTTGCTCGCGCTCTTTGCCAACCACCTCGACCCGCTCCATCACCTCGGAGACGATGGCGTGACGGCCCTCGAA
>JBPCNU010000260.1:0-7722 GCA_051000975.1 Rubrobacter sp. | reverse complement strand
GTCATGGAAGGGCTTCGGCGCGAGCGGGATGCGCTCGGAGACGCGGAGGGAGAGGCCGCCCACCTTCGTTCCGAGCTTGAGGACTCGAAGGCCGAACGCCGGGGATACCTGCGCCAGAATGCGCGGGGCGTCCTTTCCGACGGCGAACTCGACGGGGTGCTCGCCGGGGCGACGGAGCGGGCCGCCGGGCTTGAGGCGGAGCTTGCCACCCTCACCGGAAGACGACGGGCGGCAAAGGAACTGGACGAGTACGAGGATTTGCTGGACGAGTACCTCGCCGACCTCCCCCACCTTCTCGCCCTGCCCGTCAAAAAGCGCGACGGGGAAGGGCATCGTAGGCTCGGCGAGCCGCTGAAACCTTACGCCCTCACGCCAGAGACGTCGAAGCCACGAATGGAGGACCGGGACGCGATGGGGCGCAAGTTCCGGGAGGTCTACGACGCGCTCGGGCTTCGGGTCTTCGCCCACTTCGACCGGACGCTCGTTATCGAGTGGGGGTTCGACCAGAGAACCATGCTCGCGCCGGAGGAACCCAACGGACGGGAGCTTCCTCAGCCGACGGAGCCGGGTACGGGGTTGCCCATATCGAGTGATTCCCACAGGTAGAAGCTCGCGAGGGTGCGGTGTGGTCGCCAGGGCGCGGCGAGTTCCTCCATCTCGGCGGGCGCGGGGAGTTCCGGCAGTCTGAAGTTGCGCTCTATCGCCCGGCGAACGCCGAGGTCTCCGACGGGCAGGATGTCCGGCCTTCCGAGATGGAACATGAGAAACATGTCCGCGCTCCACCGACCGAGCCCCTTTACCGCCGTGAGGCGAGCTATGACTTCGCCGTCGGACATCTCCGGCATCTCGTGGAAGCGCATCTCGCCCTCTACGGTCCTGCGAGCGAGGTCGCGGAGGTAGGAGACTTTCGGCCGGGAGAGGCCACAACCGCGCAGGTGTTCCTCACTGGTACCGAGAATGGATTCTGGGGACGGGGTCTGGCCGTCGTAGAGGTCGGTGAGCCTGGCGTAGATGCTTTTTGCGGCCTTTGTAGAGAGTTGCTGCCCGGTTATGGTGCGGACGAGCGCACCGTAGCCGTCTTCGGGGCGACCGCGCCTTCGGGCTTCACGGTCGAGCGTACCGAGGCGCCGAACGAGGCCGGCTATCACCTCATCGCCGCAGGAGAGGAGGTGTTCGGTCCCGGCGGGTTCCCGTTGCGGAGCCGCCGGGACGTCTGGTTCGGAGGTTATCTTTTACCTGCCCTTACCTGCCGAAGAAGAGCTTGGCGGCGGGGCTCATCATCTCCGGGCTCCACATCGGGTCGAAGGAGAGCTGAGAGTGGACCGTCTCGACGCCCTCGATGGCGAGCGCCTCGGTCTCCACCTGTTCCTGTATGAGGTCTCCGACCGGGCACATGGGGCTGGTGAGGCTGAAGGTTACATCTATGTGCCGTCCGTCGTCGTGGACTCCTACGTCGTAGATCAGCCCCAGCTCCACGAGATCCATCCCTATCTCCGGGTCAATGACGTTCCGTAGCTGATCCCTGACGCGCTCCTCGGTTAACATGCTGCCCTCCGTTGGTGTCGCTGTTCGGGATCATCGCTGATCCCCTACTCTTTTTTTCCGATGCTCCAATTGTAATGTCAGGCCGGATGTTTTCCACTACTCACGGCCCTCCGGAGGCCCGATTTCTCTGCCGCCGCCCGGTTAACCGCTTGTTACAGATCACACACTTATCCCCCGTTTTCCAACTTTGATCCACAACATATTGTGGATAACTCCCGGCATCGGCCTTTATTTCACCCTTTTCCCTCTCTCTTCTACCCTTCTGGTGATGCTATGCGGGGCTTCCAGAAGCTCCTGAGGTAGTAACCGAGGGCGAGGAAGAGACCGCCGAAGCCGAGGAACAGCAGGATTCTGTAGGCGGCCTCGACCCAGAAGAGGTCCACGACGAAGAGCTTCCCGGCGACCAGCACCAGGGTCGCGACGGCGAGCTTGAACGCAAACGCCAGGTCGAGCCGAAGCGCGACGATGAGCAGCGCCGCACCGTAGAAGCCCCACGCGACGGTCGCCCACCCGCCGCCGTTCGAGAGGGGAGAGATGGCCGCGAGGAGCCACGCGAGGAGCGCGACGTGCGCCGCGAGATGGTAGACGAGCCTCGTCGGCCCACCGAAGAGCTTTGTATTGGTGGCACCCATCATCCCCACGAAGAACGCCGCCACTATACCGACGAGGGCCGCCACGAGCGTCGTCGTCGGCGCCGGCCAGCCGGACTCGAACGAGTTGCTCAGGGCGACCTCCAGCAGAAACCAGACCCCGAGGGCGGTGAAGATGCCGTGCCCGGCAACGCGGGCGAGTTTGTCTTCTCTTGTGCGAGCTATGAGGCGCAGCGCCGAGGCTTCGAGCGCGAGCGCGACGACGAGCGTCCACGGCTCCAGCACCAGGACCAGCGCGAGCGTACCGAGCCCAACTGACCCTGCGACCTGAACGTAGATCGATCGGTAATCCCTGAGGTTCAGACGCTCGGAGCGGAAGAGAAGCCCTGTGACGACCGCGCATCCCGCCGCTACCGCGAGCAGGATCATCCCCGTCTGCCTGAGGCTCATCTCGGCCACAGTACCGAATAACCCGACGAAGGCCGCCGTAAGGAGGAGTATTCCGGCGACGGATGCGAACGGCATGGGGCTCGCCGGGCGTCGTAGCCGGAGGAGCAGCGAGCGCAGAACGGGTACGCCCCAGATCACGAACCAGCAGCAAGCGATGCCGAGGAGCAGGGCTGAAACCCTGACGCCGGTCCTCTCGCCGGACGGCCACAGAGATTCTTCAGCGATGAAGAGTGAGACCCAGGCTCCGCAGGCCGCAGGGGCGAGCAAGACCCTCCATCCCCGGTACAGATAGACCGCCGCCGCCCCGCCGAGTACCACGCAGGTGTAGACGACGAGCCAGACCGTAGAACCCTGACCGTCGTAGAGGAGGAACGGGGTAGCAAGCCCGCCGACCGCCCCGACAACGGCGAGGCTCGCGGCGTCCTGCCGGATGGCGAGCGCGAAGGCCACGACCGTGACCCCGATCATGAACGAGAACGCGGCCAGCGCCGGGACAATCGAGTAGAGCGTGTAAGCCGCGAAGCCACTCGCGTACAGAGCCGCTACTCCGCCCCCGATCATAGCCTGCCCGACGACGACTCGCCTCGGCTGCACCCGAACCCCGAAGCCGACCAGCAAAGCCCCGACCAACGACCCGAACATCACCCTGATGCCCGGCGTGATCCAACCCTCGTCCACCGACAACTTGAACAGGAACGCGAGCCCGAGCAGGAGCAGCAAGACCCCGCCCCGCGTAAACCACCACTCCGCCCGCAGGAGATCCCCGTACCGCTCCCCCAGCCGACGAACCCCCGCCCCGGAGAACATCCCTCCACGAACCTCGTCACTCCTAGAAACCCCTGCCTCAAGGCGCGCTCCCTCCCCCAAACGCCCCAGAACCTCACGCAGCCTCGCACCCTGAACCTCGACCTCCACCTCCAGAGCCTCGACCCGCGCTACCACCTCTTCCAACCCGACCGTCCCTCTCACGGAACCTCCTCTCCAAAGCAGACAAACCAGACGATGTTTACTTACAATGTAAGTATAGAAGCAGGCAAGTTTGAGTGCAAGAGTCGTTACGAGGAAATTTCCGCGGGTTTCGGGTTAGGTCGAAGAGCTAGAGGTCTGGGTGTTGCCAGCCGAGTCGGGCGAGGAGCGAGGCGGTAATAGCGGCGGTTGCGCCCCAGATATCGTAGGTTTTTTCATTGGATCTCACGACGAAGACGGGGACGTCGAGTTCGCGGCCCTCGCGAGTCCAGAGGCGGCGGTCGAAGGTATTTCGGTCGAGGAGGGTATCGAGGGGAGCGACGAAAATCTCCTCCACCTCATCGGGGGCGAGGGTGAACTTCGCGCCGGGTCGGAGGATACCGACGAACGGTTTCACAAGGAAGTTCGAGGGTGGGATGTACATATCTTCGAGCGAGCCTATGACCTCCACGGCCTCCGGGGGGAGGTCTATCTCTTCTTCGGCCTCCCGCAGGGCGGTTTCGAGGAGGGATTCGTCTTTCGGGTCGGCGCTACCGCCGGGGAAGGAGATCTGACCCGCATGGTCGTTGAGGTGTCCCTTCCTCACGGTGTAGACGAGCTTCGCGCCGGAGGAGGGGTCGAGGATGAGCGGGACGAGGACGGCGGCCCGGCGCGCCGTTCCGAGGTCGGGGGGGATGCGCCTGAGACGTTCCCCCGTGTTGGCGTCCACCGGGGCGAAGCTGCTCTGGAGTTCGTGCCAGCCGTCGAGCGGCGCGGTCAATCCGTCGCGCAGGCGCGGGAGAATGTCGTTCTCGGAAGTGTGGTTCTTAGAGTTCAGGTTACGCGCTTTCCGGGACGGTTTCGGGGGGCGAGATCATCATGATCGGGCCCATCCCGGTACCCTTCGCTAACCTTCGCTACTCGACGAACTGGGTGGCGTTGATGATCACGCCCTCTATCCCCGGTTCGTCGATGAGGTAGGTTCCGACGACCCAGACTTTCTTGTACTGTCCGTCGGCGCACTTGAACCGGAAGACCGCCCAGCTACGAACCGTCTCGCCCGGCCCGGCCTCGTCCATCGCACGCTGGGTCTCGCTTGCGACGCCCTCCACGTCGTCGGGGTGTACGTATTCATTCACGTTCATCTTCCCGACGACCTCCGAGAGCGGATAGCCGTAGGCTCGCTCAAAGGCCGG
Organism: Rubrobacter sp.; assembly: GCA_051000975.1. Taxonomy (GTDB): domain Bacteria; phylum Actinomycetota; class Rubrobacteria; order Rubrobacterales; family Rubrobacteraceae; genus Rubrobacter. The sequence goes on along the minus strand of JBPCNU010000260.1, from coordinate 2,996 downwards.
GTTGGCGTACAGGAGCATCCCATCCGGGGCGCAGACGGATATGATGTGTCCGCTGTACTCGACCAGCTTCTCGAAATCGATTTTCTTCTCGGTCTTTTTACCTACCGTCACGTAGAACCTCCAGTAATCCCGGTAAACATTCCTGACGGACTATCCTTCGCTAGCCAGCCCCTCCTATACCTGAAGCGCAGGATAACTTCTCACGGCGCGATTTCCAATGGCCTCCACGATGGTCTTCAGTATCTCGTGCCTGGCTCCGAAAATCGGATGCGAGACAAAAACCCGGCTTCGTGGGTCATGCGTTGAGGCTCGTCGTGGCTGCGAGGTCTGAGACGGGGCAGATGAGTTTGGTTAGAAAGTTCTAATCTTCTGTGAAAACTATGCTATTCGGCCGATTCTTGGATGCAATCTCGTCCGTTTGAAAGATCGAAGCGTTGTATGGCTTATCCCATAGGATGCGTAAGATCCGTGATGCGGGGCAAGGAGTGTTTTGAGGTTTTGGGTGTGATTCTGGCATGAGAGAAATCGTCGTAACGGGGGCTGCTGGGTTCATAGGTTCGAACCTCGTGGACCGTCTGCTCGAAGACGGTTTCAGGGTGGTGGGCCTCGACTCCTTCACCCGGTATTATTCGCCAGAGGTCAAGGCCGAAAACCTCGCGGCGGCCGGCTCGAAGGACGGCTTCCGGCTCTTCGAGGTGGATTTGCTCGGGGCTGATCTCATCCCGCTGCTTTCGGAGGCCGACGCCGTCGTACACCTGGCCGCCGAGCCGGGTGTCAGGACGAGCTGGGGTGATAATTTCTCTCGCTATCTGGAGAACAACGTGCTCGCTACGCAGCGGCTGCTCGAAGCCTTGAAGCCAGAGCGACAGCGGCTCGTCTTCGTCTCCTCCTCGTCGGTCTACGGTTCTGCCGGGTCCGGGCCGCTTATCGAGACCGCTCCCCGCCATCCGGCGTCGCCCTACGGCCTGACCAAGCTCGCGGCCGAGGAGCTGGTGCATACCTACGTGAGGGAGACGGGGCTCTCGGCCACGCTCTTGCGAGGCTCGACCTCGTCGCGAAGCCCGGCGTGATCCGTCGCGGTGGGGCCGTGACCCTTTCCGGTGGTATAGCGGGTGCCTCGGGAAAGGCGCTCGCCGGGAGCCGGGTCGTCCTGTACCAGAGAGCCGCCGGGGCGGCTTGAATCCGCTTCGTCAGAGCGACGACGGCCGGACGACCGGGAAGTTTCGAGTTCGGAGGCTTGAGGCCGGGTGCTACTACCTTCTATCAGGTGCGCTCTGCCGGGGATGAAGAGAAGGGTTCGAAGGAGTCCGGCAGCTCGGTAAAGCGGGTCGTCGTTCGTCGCTAAAGACGCGGTGCGCTGGACTCAGCGTGCGCTCCGATCCTCCGGTATCGGTCGTGGCGGCTCGAAACCAGAGCTTCGGGATCAACGCCCTTGAGCCGCGAGAGCACTCGCTCCAGCGACTCCCCGACGGCGGCGACCGCGACCTCTGGCTCCCGGTGCGCCCCACCGAGGGGTTCGGAGATGATCTCATCGGCGATGCCCTGCTCTTTGAGGTCCTTCGCCGTGATCCTCATGGCCGCCGCGGCTTCGGCGGCCCGGCTCGCATCCCGGAAGATGATCGAAGCACAGGACTCCGGCGCGATGACGGAGAGGTACGAGTTCTCGAGCATCCCCACGTAATCGGCCAGACACATCGCGAGCGCACCGCCAGATCCCCCCTCCCCGATGACCACCGAGACGACCGGGACCGGAACCTTCGCGAGCGCCATGAGGTCGGCGGAGATGGCCCAGGCCTGACCGCGCTCCTCGGCCTGCCTCCCGGCGAACGCGCCCGGCGTGTCCACGAGCAGGACGAGCGGCAACCCGAACCTCCCGGCGAGTTCGTAGAGGCGGTGGACTTTCCGGTAGCCCTCCGGGTGGGCCATGCCGAAGTTACCGGCCACCCGGCTATTCACGTCCGCGCCCTTGTCGTGGCCGATAAGCATCACGTCGTGGCCCGCTATCTGCGCCAGCCCGCCGCGCACCGCAACGTCGTCGCCGTGCAGTCGGTCGCCTGCGAGCTCGTAGAAGTCATCCGCCAGAGCATCCCGGTAAGCCTGAAAATTCGGGCGTTCCGGGTGGCGGGCGATCTGAACCCGCTGATACGGCGTGAGGTTCGTGAAGATCCTCCGCCGCGCCCCGTCGAGCGCGTCCTCCAAACGCGCTATCTCCGCCTGAAGCCCCTCCGACTCCCCGGCGAGATTCCTTAACTCCGCGATGCGCTGCTCTAGCTCCCGTATAGGCTTCTCGAAGTCGAGCATCATCGGCAGCTCCGCTCGGGACTACGGCGCATCGAGTTTCGGAAGCCAGGGATGGGGAAAAGCGCGGCGGTCAAGGTTGCGACCTCGCAGCGTTCGAACTCGACGCCTCCCCTCGGATTCAGCGAGGGTTCGCCGAGGGAGAGCGAGCCCAGCCCCTCTTGGTTCCCTGCTCCCGACCCTCGCTTCCCGGTGTTCACGACAGAAACCCCAGGGCCCGTTCGAGGTCCCCCTTCATCGCAAGCCTGTGTACGATGCGGTCGACCATCCCGTGCTCTTTCTGAAACTCCGCCGTCTGAAAATCATCCGGCATCCGCTCCCTGGTCGTCTGCTCGATGACCCGCGCCCCGGCAAACCCGACCCGCGCCCCCGGCTCCGCGATTATGATGTCCGCCGTCGTCGCGAAAGAAGCCGTTACCCCGCCGAACGTCGGATCCGCCAGAACAGAGATGTAGGGCTTTCCCGTATCCATGAAGCGCGACAACGCTACGCTCGTCTTCGCCATCTGCATGAGGGAGTAGATACCCTCGAACATTCTGGCTCCGCCGGAGGAAGAGACGATGATGAGCGGGAGTTCGTTCGCGGCGGCCAGTTCTACGGTGCGAGCGACTTTTTCGCCAACGACGCTCCCCATCGAGCCGCCGATGAATCGGAAGTCCATCACGGCGAGGGCGACGGTATGGCCCCCGACCTCACCT
>JBPCNU010000259.1:0-9384 GCA_051000975.1 Rubrobacter sp. | reverse complement strand
GTTCCCGCGCACCCGCGACTGGAGGTTCTCCTCCGTGATGTCTTCCTCGGTCCCCGCAAAGCTCTCGGAGAGCATCTCCCGGTAGGCATCGAAGGCCGGGCCGATCGGGACGACCTGCGTCTCGATGCCGAGCGATTCCGCCAGAGCGTAAGCGTCCGTGTTCGACAAGTCGGAGGTGTAGCGGCTCGGCATCAGGACGCCCACGACGTTCTCCGGGCCGAGGGCGCGGGCGGCCACCGCCGCGACGAGCGTGGAGTCGATGCCCCCGGACAACCCGAGCACGGCCTTCGTGAAACCGTTCTTTCCGAAGTAATCGGTGAGGCCGAGTTCGAGGGCGGCGAGGACTTCGCCTTCCTCCGAGAGAATATCCTCAACGCGGGGTTCATCGGATTCGGCGGGGGTGATCCTCCCGACCTCCGCCGGGACTTCCACGATAGCCGGGCTCTCCCCGAGGTATTCCTCTTTCCTCGGGCGCGAGTCGTGCAGGCGGCGCATCAGTGCCTCCTCGGGGAAGATATCCACGAAGAGAAGATCCTCCTCGAACTGCTTCGCCCGCGAGACAAGGTTACCCTCCGGGTCGAAAATGACCGAATGGCCGTCGAAGACGAGCTCGTCCTGTCCGCCTACCAGGTTGCACATCACCACGTAGCACCCGTAGTCCGACGCCCGCACCGAGAGCATTCGCTCGCGAGCCGCGCCTTTCAGGCGATGGTACGGCGAGGCCGAAATATTCAACAGCACGCTCGCCCCGCCGAGGGTCTGCTCGCGGGCCGGGCCGCCCGGATACCAGATGTCCTCGCAGACGTTCACCCCAACGAGCGTCCCGTCGAGCTTCAGCAGGGAAGAACCCGTGCCTTCCCGGAAGTAGCGGTTCTCATCGAAGACCCCGTAGTTCGGGAGGTAGCGTTTGTGGTAGCGATGCAATATCTCGCCGCCGGAGATGACCGCGCAGGAGTTGAAGAGGTCTATCCCGAGGTCGACGAACCCGACCGCCGCCGTTACGCCCTCGGGGACTTCGGCCTTGAACTCGTCGAGGGCGTGAAGGTTCTCCTGGATAAAGCTCGGGCGCAGGAGGAGATCCTCCGGCGGATAGCCGGTGATTGCGAGCTCGGGGAAGGCGACGAGGTCCGCGCCGTTCTCGACGGCTTTATTCAGGGCGTCCGTCATCAGTCCGACGTTCCCCCAGATATCCCCGACGGTGGTGTTGATCTGCGCCAGCGCAACCCTCATGCCCGGATGATACCCCGCCCACTAGAGGTTTGCCCGCCTCGGAGTCGGGAAAACCGCATCTCGTATAATTCCCTCTATGGCCCATCTGGACCCTACATCAACGGAACGTGCCCGCGATGCTACTCAGCGTCTGCTCCTCGTCGCGGCCGAAGTGTCGGGTCGCCTGCGTCTTGCCTCCGGTGGCAGTGCCAGAGCAGGCGAGAGGGACGACGAGATAGAGGGAGTGGTCGCGTCGTTGGCGGCGGATACCGCAGATAAACTCAAGAGCCTCGCCCACCACCTCGGACGCGCCCGGGAGACGGCCGGCGCGAGCGAGACCCGGCTCGTGGTAGCCTGCCTCGTAGAGGGAGCGCAGATGGTGGGAGACCTCGCCACCGTCGCGGCCTGCAACGCCGCCCTCCTCACCGCCCCGGACGAAGCCGCCAGGGTTGTCGTGGACTTCCGGGGTGTTGCACAGGAGATGCAGGACGCGCTCGGAGAAGTTTCGGGAGTTCCGGTGAACCATGCCGTCCGGGATCTTCGGGGTGCGGTCTGGAAATCCTCCTTCGCAGTAGATCACATCCAGAGGCTTCAGAACCCCGAAGGTTAGAGCCGTTGAAGCAAACCAGGCTCCTCTGACGGTCCTGTCAGTTTCGTAGACCGACTGGCTACTCGGGCTTCTCACGAATCCGTTTCAGCTCGCCGCCGATGCCGGCGACGGCCCATCGGAAGTATTCCTCACTCTCGTTTACGGTCTCGTCGGGGGAGATGTTCGTTGGTGAGGAAGTACCATCCTTCGAGAACTCCGTCGCCGACACCTCCGAGCCGCCAGCGAAAAGCACCGCGTCGCCGAAGGTTACCAAGACAACGGAATCAACTTCTTCGGGCTGGAGCTTCATTTGGGAGGGAGGCGTGCCGCTTATGAAGAGGTATACGCCGTGAAACTCGCGGTCCATGCCCTGCGGGATGCGGCGTTCGGCGCGGCGTTCTCCGAGTGGGATCAAGTCTTCAGCCTCTACGTTCAATCCGAGTTCTTCACGCATCTCACGCCGACCGTCGAGGATGTCCTCCCCGGCCGAGAGGTGGCCCCCGACCGATACGTCGAGCCGTCCGGGCCAGGTGTCTTTCTCCATCGCCCGCCGCTGGAGGATCAGCATCGGCTCGTCGCCCTGCGGCACATAAACGACCCAGCAGTGAAAGCACCGGTGCCATAGCCCGTCCCGGTGAGCCTCGCTCTTCAGGCGCACCTCGCCCGTCTTCACGCCCGTCGCGTCCAGAACGTCTATCCACTCGTCCATGAAGATCAGGGTAACATCCGAGTATCCTTGAGTCTGGAGAAGTCCAGACGACCGGGGAGACGACCTTGACGACCATCACCATCGCCAGCTACTTCGAGGAAGAGAACGTTCGGCGCGTCCGGGAGGCCGTTCGGAGCTTCGATGGGCACGTCCTCTACGGCGCGGGCCTCGTCCCGCCGCCGCGCTGGCCGGGGGACATAGTCGGGGAGCGCGACTGGAAGCGGACCCCGGGGCAGCAGGAGGATTTTCTTGCCATGATCTCCGAGGCCGAGGTACTGCTCGACTTCCCGCAGGGAATCGAAAAGCCGCTCCCCGAGGCCGCTCCGGGTCTGCGGTGGGTGCAGGGCGGGATGGCCGGGGCTGGTCCGGTCGCGAGAAACGCCGGGCTTCTGGAGACGGACGTGGTCGTGACGACGGCGAGCGGGGTCTTCTCCAGGCAGCTCGCGGAGTTCGTACTCGGGGGCATGCTGCACCACACCAAACGCTTCGAGCGGCTCAGGGAGAACCGCCTGAAACGCACCTGGGCCGAAGAAGAGACCGGGACGCTCGAAGGCAAGACCCTCTGCATCATCGGCACCGGAAGCATCGGCAAGGCCATCGCGAGCCTCGCCGGTCCTTTCGGGATGAAGGTTGTCGGGGTCAAGAGAACCGTCGGGCCGGACGAATCGGTCGCTGGCTTCGAAGCTCTCTACGAGACGAAGGATCTCCACGAGGCCCTGAAAGACGCCGATTGCGTCACCATTACCCTGCCGCATACCCCCGAGACGGAGCGGCTCGTAGACGGCGCGGCGTTCCGGGCGATGAAGCCGGGCGTTCACCTCTCGAACGTCGGGCGTGGGGTAGTCGTGGACGAGGATGCGCTGGTAGAAGCCCTCGAAAGCGGCCAGGTGTCAGGGGCGGCTCTGGACGTCTTCGCGGTAGAGCCTCTGCCGGAGGACAGCCCGCTCTGGGACTTCGAGAACGTCATCGTCAGCCCGCATTCGACGGACAACGTGGCGAGGATCGCGGAAACGAAGTTGGTCGATCTGTTTCTGGAGAACCTCCAGCGTTACCGGGCGGGCGATAAACTGGTGAACATTCTGGACCGGAAGCTCCTTTACTGAGCCGGTTTATGTCATCATCGATCGTAACCTGATTGTCAAAACCCGTCACGTGGTATATCTTCGGCGTGTTGATATGGACCTGAGCGAATCATCTAGTACCAGCGCGTCCCTCACCGGGGGACGCTCCCGTTACATCAACTCTGCACGATCGTGCCTCGTTTCGGGTGTTTCGTCATGCTCGGAACCCTCCACAAGCCCGATGAAGTCAAAGATAAAACTCGAAAAGGAGTCGAACTGGAAGCTATAGTCTTACCGGCGATAAGGATCATCGCCGCTCTCTTGCTGGTCGCGTTGAACGGTCTGTTCGTTGCGGCGGAGTTCGCCTTCGTCAGGATACGCTCGACGCAGGTGGACCGACTGGTAAGAGAAGGCAAGACGAGTTCCGGTCTCGTCAAGACGGCCACGGACAAGCTCGATCAGTACCTGGCGGTCTGTCAGCTCGGCATCACGGTCTGCTCGCTCGGTATCGGTGCGCTCGCAGAACCGGCTATCGCCAACCTGATCGAACCTTGGATCGTCTCTGCCGGTATCCCCACAGCCTTCACCCACCCGATAGCCATAGCCATCGCTCTCTTCGTCGCTTCGTTCTTCCACGTCGTCTTTGGGGAGCTTGCACCGAAGACGCTCGCGATACAGAGGCCGGAGGGAACGTCGCTTGCGGTCTCGCCGTTCATGGTCTTCTTCTACTACCTGCTGCGGCCGTTCGTGATCTTCTTCAATGGCACGGCGAACGCCATAACCGGGGCGTTCGGTGTACCGCCCGCGAGCGAGGGTTCGGACACGCACTCGGAGGAGGAGATCCGGATGCTCGTCAGGCAGTCCGCGACTCAGGGGCTTCTGGAGGCCGACGAGAACAAGATGATCGGGGCCGTCTTCGAGTTGAACGACAAGATGGCGAGGGAGATCATGGTTCCGAGACCAGACGTGGTCTCGCTCCCGGCGAGCATGGACCTCAGGAACCTCGTCTCCGTCGCCGCGAGCGGCCACTACACCCGCTACCCGGTCTACGAAGACGACGCGCCAGAGCGAGCGATAGGCATGATCCACGCCAAAGACGTGTTGCGGGCCGTCGAGGCCGCCGGTAGCCTCGAATCCGAGACTACCGCAAGGGATATGCTTCGGGACGTACTCATCGTGCCGGAGAACCGCAAGATAGACGACATCCTTGAAGACTTCCAGAAAAAGGAAATACAGATGGCTATCGTCGTGGACGAGTGGGGCTCGTTCGAAGGCGTCTTCACCGTCGAGGACATCATCGAAGAGATAGTCGGTGAGATCCGGGACGAGTTCGACGACGAAGAACCCGCCGTGAAGCGGCTACCGAACGGTTCCTTCACGATAGACGGTCGTATCCCGATAAGCGTCGTCAACGAGGCACTCGGCACGAGCTTCGAGAGCGACGACTTCGACACGATAGGCGGCCTCATCCTCGGCCACCTCGGACGCCAGCCGGAGGTCGGGGATCGCATCGAACTCGACGGACAAACCCTGCGAGTAGACGACACCGATGGCGCCCGGGTCGCACAGGTCATAGCCTGCTCCTCCAACCAGAGCTCCGTCCTGGACGAGAACGACGCGAACGATGAGGGGAAAGGCAAGGGCGATGGTTCCGGCGGAGAAGTCCGGGACTAGCTCAGGGCAAAGGATATGTAGATGAACGACACGACGGCGGTCAGCACTATGCAGATCACGAGCAGCTCTTTCAAGATTTCACACCTCCCCGGTAACGTATAGCTTCGATGGCTTCCGGGGCGTCTTTCGGGCCGCCGGGTTCCTCACCGTTTCCACCGTTCTGGAGGGCGTAGAGACGAGCGTAGCCGCCGCTCAGGGCGAGAAGTTCTTCGTGCGTCCCGGCCTCGGTAATGCGCCCGTCTTCGATGAAGAGGATCGTATCCACATCCCGGACGAGGCGGAGTTCGTGGGAGATCAGGAACGTGGTACGCCCCGAGGTCAGATCACGCCAGCTCTCCTCCACCGCTGCAGCCGCCTCCGCGTCCAACCCCGATTGAGGCTCGTCGAGAACCAGGATAGGGCTGTTTCTTATCATCGCCCGGGCTATCGAGATGCGCTGCCTCTGCCCGCCCGACAGACTATCCCCCCGCTCGGCGAGGACGGTATCGTAACCGTCAGGCATCTTCTCTATGAAGGCGGCCGCCCCGGCGAGGGTGGCGGCGTGTTCTATCTCCTCCGGGGTCGCGTCGGGCTTGCCGTAAGCGATGTTCTCGGCGACGCTCGCCCGGAAGAGCATCGGCTCCTGCGGCACGAACGAGACGCTGTCGCGCAGGGATTTCAGCGTGAAGCCGCGAATGTCCGTGCCGTCTATCAGGACCGCGCCCGCGAGTGGATCGTAGAGGCGTATGAGGAGGCTCGTGATCGTCGTCTTCCCGGCCCCGCTCACCCCGACGAGCGCGACCCGACTTCCGGCCTCTACGTCGAAGGAGATGTTGTGCAGAATCGGAGCGTCGTTTTCGTCGCCGCTGATGCCTCCGTAAGAGAACGCGACCTCCTCGAAAGTCACGCGCCCGTCGAATCCGGGGGCTTCGGTGGCGTCGGGGGCTTCCTTCACGGTCGGGTCGGCGCGCAGGAGTTCCATTACGCGCTCACCGGAGACAAGGGATTTGCCGATCTGGTTCGCCTGCCGGGACAACGCCCACAGAGGAGAGAGGAACAGCCCGAGGTACGCCACGAAGACCGTGAGATCCCCTATCGAGAGCGATCCGGCCAGCACCTGACGAGCCCCGAAGTACGTAACCAGAGCCGTCCCTATACCCCCGACGATACCGAGCGCGATGCTGAAACGAGCCTCGATCATGGACGAATCAACGCTCGCCCGCAGTGACTCCCGGCTCTCGGTGCGGAAGCGGTTCATCTCTTCTTCCTCGCGCCCGAAGAGCTTAACGGCCCGTATCCCGGTTATGGCCTCCTGAACGACCGAGGCTATCGCTCCCTCTTTTACTCTCACGACCCGCATCCTTTCGATAAGGGCCTTCCGGTATCGCCCGACGGCGAAGAAGAGGAACGGCACCGTCGCGAGGGCGAGCAGGGTAAGTTGCCAGTCGAGCAACAGCATCACGATGAGCATCCCGAAGAGTATGAGGACGGACGAGAAGACCTCTACCACCGAGTCGACGAGGAGCGTCCTGACCTCTTTCACGTCGCTGGTCACGCGGGTAATGGTATCGCCCGTTCTGCGCTTGCCGTGGAAGTCGAGGCCCAGAGCATGCACCTTGCCGTAGAGTGCCTCACGCATATCGAAGACCGTCTCCTGGCCGAGCTTTTGCAGGAGGTAGCGTCGGTAGGCGGCGATGGCGCGAGTCGCGGCGAAGATCATGACCGTGAGGAAGGCTATCGCGGCGATTAGCAGGGCCGGGTCGGCGAGCGCGTCGGGGAAGAGCCCCGGTAGCTCGTTGTCTCCGAGGGCGTAGTCTATCGTCAGAGCGAGCGGCCACGGCTGGGCGAGGCTCGCGACGGTCTCCAGCAGGAGTATGACGAGCGCGAGCAGCAGCCCCTTGCGCCTCGGCGTGAGGAACGGCATGAAGTCCCCGAGCGTCTCACCCGTGCGCCTGAGTCCTTCTCTCGCTGCGGAGAGTCGGCCGGCGTCGGTTGTCGTAGCTGTTTCTTCTACCTTTTCCACCTTTTTAGGATACCGCTCATCGGGGGTTTAGAATGTGCGAGAGGCACCCTTCCTACCCGAAAAGGCAGGTCGGTGCGCGGTACAAACTAGTCGATGGGAGGTTCCGGTAATTTGATGACGGAAGCGCAGAAGGCCGAGAGGGCAGGCGGAGGTGGTTCTGTGGGGGTGATCGCGGCAACCGAGGACCTGATGTTCAGGAGCCGTATCTCGGAGGCGGCCGACTCTTTGGGTATCGAGTCGAAGTTTCCCCGTTCGCCGAAGAAGTTGATGGAAGCCGTGCGTTCCGCGAGGCCGGACGTGCTCGTGCTGGACCTCCATTCCGAACGCTTCGATGCGGTCGAGATCCTCAACGAGCTACACGCCGACAGAGAACTCCGCTCCATCCGGACCATCGGCTACGTGCCGCATACGCGGAAGGACTTGATCGTCTCAGCCCGTGAGGCGGGCTGCGACCGCATCCTCGCCCGGAGCGCCTTCTTCGGTGGCCTGCCGGACGTGCTCCTCCCGAAACAGGCCGGAGGATTAAAGACCAGCACCGCCGACGACGAGGATGACCTCCAGTGACCTCCAGCAACGAAGGCACGGGGCATGGTACAGGGCATGAATGGCGACACCTCTCCTCCGAGACGCTCCTCGAAACGCCTTGCTTCAAGTTGCGCTCCGACAGGCTCGGGTTGCCGGACGGGGTCATCAAGGATTCCTACTACATCCTGGAGCGTAACGACGCAGCCTTCATTCTGGCGATAGACGCTGACGGAATGGTTCCGCTCGTGAGGCAGTACAGACCGCCCCTCGGAATCATGGAACTGTGCCTCCCGGCGGGTCTGATCGAGTCCGGCGAAGACCCGAAAGAGGCCGCAAGACGCGAACTCTTGGAGGAGACGGGCTACGCCGGCGGCGAGTGGGAAAAGGTGGCCAGGCTCTCATCTTCACCGGGTCTGAAGAGCAACTGGGCTCACGTCTTTCTGGCAAAAGGTGTAGAGAAGGTTGCCTCGCTCGACCCGGACGAGTTCGAACGGCTGGAGGTCATATCGGTCTCCGTCGAAGAACTCGGCAGGCTCGTCCGGGCGGGTGAGATCGTCAGCGCGAGCGGGGTCGCGGGCATCCTGCTCGCGCTCGAACGTCTGTCTCGGTAGGTGACGGTGGTTGAGCAGTCCGCTGCCAGCCGAGACCGGAGGCGATCCCCGAAGACGTTTCGGCAGCCTTGAAGTCTCCTGCACCCTCCGTCCGGTAAGAAGATCCTCTACCGCGCCAGAGTTCGAAGGAAAGGCCCGAGCAGCCCCGGTCAGTCGTGCTTTCTGTAGCTCGACACCTCTATGAGGTTGCCGTCCGGATCGTGAAAGTAGACGGACATCATCACTCCGAGCGCGCCTTCGCGCTCGACCGGGCCTTCGACGATCTCGACGCCGCATTCCTCCAGATGACCGAGGGCTTCGTAGAGGTGATCCCGGATAACGAAGCATAGATCGGCAGAGCCGGGTGTAGGCTTCATGGACTTCGGCTCGGACTCGCCGCCGGACTGGTGGAGGTTGATCTTCTGCCCCCCGAACCAGAGCGCGCGTCTGCTGTGCTTCCCGAACCCTATGATCCTAAGCCCGAGCGTTCGGGAGTAAAACTCGCAGGTCGCGTCCACGTCCGAGACGGTCAGAACGATGTGGTCTAGGCGATCTATGCGCAAACTATCCTCCCCAAAAGCGTAGAAGACCCGGGTTACTGCCGCCCCTCACTCTAACGCCGGAAAGAGATCCGCGCCAGCTGCTCACTAGCTGACGCGGACCGTACCGCCTGGCTCGACTGCCTACTCTTGCCTAGAGCGTCTGTCATAGCGATTGGCCAACAGTAAGGTAGCCGCAATGTCCGAAGAACCCACCGATGTCCCGAATGGTGACTGCGTCCAACGCCTGACCCATCACATCGATCAGAGCCTCGCGGGTGCGGGCCTTGGTCTTGCGCATCAGACCCTTGACCTTCGAGAAGGCCTCCTCTATGGGGTTGAGGTCCGACGAGTAAGGCGGCAGGTAGACGATCTCGCAGCCCGTGCTCTCGACGATCTCCTCGACCCTCCCGCCCTTGTGGGCCGAGAGGGGTGTACCCGTCCGGTTGTCCACCACCACGATCTGTCCGGGACGCAGGGCGGGCG
>JBPCNU010000258.1:0-16161 GCA_051000975.1 Rubrobacter sp. | reverse complement strand
CGTTCGCGGGGTCTACGAAGACTACGGGGCCGGGGTCGTCAGCGTAGACGTGAACTCCAGCGAGTACGGCGCGGGTGGTGGCTCCGGGTTCGTCGTGAGCGACGAGGGTCACGTCGTTACCAACCAGCACGTCCTCGAAGGGGCCGAGAGCGTATCCGTACGGTTCGCCGGCGGGCTCAGGGAGGAGGCCGAGGTGATAGGCGAGGACGCCTCGACCGACGTGGCTGTTCTCAAGGTGGATGTGCCGGGGGACGAGCTTTCGCCGCTGCTTCTCGGCGACTCCGGGGGCGTCGAGGTCGGGACGCCGGTCATTGCGATGGGCAACCCGCTCAACGTCGGCCTGAGCGTAACGACGGGGATAGTCAGCGGCACCGAACGCCCGATAAAAGCCCCGAACAACTACACGATAGACGGCGCCGTGCAGACCGACGCGGCGATAAGTTCCGGGAGCTCCGGCGGGCCGCTTCTGGACCTCGGGGGGACGGTCATCGGGATCAACTCTCAGGTCGCCGGGGCTGCGGAGGGAGGTGTCTCACAGGGCATCGGATTCGCCGTCCCGGTAGATACGGTGAAGAACTCGGTGGAGCAGATCATCGAGACCGGAACCGTCGAACATGGCTACATCGGGGTGAGCATGTTCCCCGCCGGGATAGACGAAATCTCTGCCGCCGTCGGTGTGCCGAAGGACGAACTCCGGGAGCGTTACGGTCTGCCGGAGAACGGAGCGATAGTCAGCGAGGCGACCCTGGACGGTCCGGCGGACGAAGCCGGAATCGAGGGTGGAGAGGGGGAGGAGATCGGCGGCGCGGAGGTGCCCATCGGAGACGTCATTACGACCGTCGACGGAGAAGCGGTCGTCTCGCCGGACGACGTCATCGCCGTCGTCAACCAGAAACAACCCGGTGAGACCATGAGCCTGACGGTCATCACGCCCTCCGAGGAAGGCTCACAGCCGAGAGAGGTCGAGGTCGAAGTCGCGGACCAGCCCAGGGACCGGGATTAGGTCGGGTTGGATACGGACCACCGGAACGGCGCAGGCACCCTTCTCGGACGGGTCAGATGGTTCTCCGCAGAGAAGGGGTTCGGGCTGATCGAAGCCCGAGACGGCACTTGCGTGATCGTGGATCACCCGGGTATCCTCTCCGGCAACGAGCCGTCAGAAGGCCAACCCTCCGAAGGTTTCAAGACCCTCGAAAGCGGCTGCGACGTGGAGTTCGAGCTTGCGAAGGACGCTCGCGGAAGGCCACTTGCGAGGTCGGTCAGAGCCGTAGAGAATGCCGAAAACAGATGAACGAACCGTAAAACTACCAGGCTTGAGATCGCGGGTGAATCACACCTTGAGAGATGGAGATGCGGATGAATTGAAGCGCGAGGCGGGATACGCTGCCGTAGACCGCTATGTAGAGAGCGGGATGGTCGTCGGGCTCGGTACGGGTACGACCGCTGCCTGGGTGGTGAGGTGCATCGCCGAGCGGCTGGAGTCCGGGGCGCTCGAGAACATAGTCGGGATTCCGACTTCGGAGAGGACGGCGCAGCTCGCCGGAGAACTCGGCGTTCCGATGATCTCGCTTGCCCGGGCGAGGCCCGATGTGGTTCTGGACGGGGCCGATGAAGTCTCACCGGAGTTCGAGGTAGTCAAGGGCCTAGGCGGTGCGCTACTCCGGGAGAAAATCGTCGCAGCCGCGTCGGGGGCGAGCCTGATCATAGTCGCGGACGACTCCAAGACGGTGCCGGTTCTGGGAACCAGCGTCCCGGTCCCGGTGGAGGTCGAGATCTTCGGCTGGGAGGTAACCGCCCAAGACCTCGCCGCGCTCGGCTGCACCTCCACCCTGCGGTTCTCCGGGGAAGATATGTCCGACCCGTACATCACCGACGGCGGACACTACACCGTTGACTGCCGCTTCGCTGACGGCATCGAAGACCCGAAGACCCTGGAAAAAGAGATAAAGTACATCCCCGGTGCGCTCGAATGCGGCCTCTTCGTCGGCATCGCAAAGGCCGCCGTCATCGCGGGAGAGGGCGGCGTCAGCGTAACCGAGCGGTAAACGTAGAGCGAGAGCCGCAGGTATAGAAGTCGTGATCCCTATACCCGCGGCTCCGTCAAGGGTGTCGCTGAGTCTGCGGATAGCCGGAGCGGCCTGAACCCCGTAAGCTGGTCTTCGTGGGCTACTCTAGCTGTCAGCGGCGGCGAACCCGGCGCGGCTGCCGGAGTTCTTGGCCTTCTCCTTCTCCACTACGAGCTTGTAGACCTCGTCGAGCATCACGTAGACGATTGCCTTTCCGTCCTGCATCGTTACCTTCAGGTAGTCCTCGGCGACCTCGATGTTGCCAACGTCGTCCTTCTCTACCGTGAACGTGTCCCGGCGGTCGGAGACGATGAGGCTAGACTCCGCCTCTTTTGTCTCTGCGACTACCTGTTCGATAAGAGCCTTGTCCATGTCTGTTCCTCTCGCTCGCTTCGTTCGTTTGCAACGGTATTTTACTTTACCCCGAAAGACCTACGACTATCTCACTGCAAAGGCTTGCAAGAACGGCTCACCTCGGATAGTTTTCATCCGGTAGTTCTTCCGTTGGTTCACCCGCTGGCGCGGCGTTTGTGTGAGAGTAACGAAGGGGTGAGTCTGAAAGATTTCCTGAAGATGCTGGTCCGGCTCGACCGGGCGATATTCCGGGTGGTGTTCGGGGTGAAGTGGAACCCTGCGAGCCGGGTTCTTACGTGGGCGACGGTCGTCGGGTCTGCGGGGGCGGTGTGGGGGGCGATGGCCTTTGCGGGGTTCCTTGCTACGTGGCTGTTCTACGGGTTTTCGGTGTGGAGTCTCGTCCTGCCCTGGGGGGCGGTCGCGGCGGCGTGGACGGTTGCGGAGGGGACGAAATCCATCTTCAATCGAACGCGTCCGTTCATCCACGACAAGGAAATACTCCCGCTCATAAAGACCCCGTCCTCTACTTCGTTTCCGTCGGGGCACTCGGCGACGGCCGCTGCGGGGGCTACTACGTTGAGCGTTCTCTATCCGCCGCTCGCGCCGCTCTTCTGCGTTCTGGCTTTCTGTGTGATGCTCTCGCGGGTTTATCTCGGGGTTCATTACCCGTTCGACGTGCTGGCGGGTGCGACGATCGGGGCTGCTGTCTCCGGGAGCATGCTCGCTCTGGCGGCCCTGATCTAGGCCCAGATGGGTGAAGGTACTTACCGGACGCGAGGATGTTTCGTGCTACAAAAGAAGTCATGGGAATCATGCGCTATCACACGATAGGAGCCATCGCACCGAACCTCGACTCGGTGGCCGGGATCTCCGAGAGAACCGGGGACGCCGGGGCGGACCCTTCGTCCGTCGTCGTCCTCTCGCGGAGGCGCGACGCAAAGACGGTCTCGGTCGCGCTGCCGGAGGCGGAGAGCCGGGGCCTCAATACGAGCCTCACGAGGGCGCAGCGCGTCGAACTCGGCAGCGCGTACCTCGGGGTAACGTCGGTGAGCGTGCTTATGGGCGCGGTACATCTCCCGACCGGGATAATCGTCCAGACGGTCATGACGCTCGCGGTCATCGTCGGCCTTATCCTCTACTCGCGCCGGCCGAAGCTCGTCAAGCAGGTCGTCGCGCTCGGCCTTCCCAGAACCCTCGCCGAGAAGTGGGAGGCGGGTTTCGACTCCGACGCCTTCGCCCTCGTTCTCACCGTCATTCCGGAGGAAGACTTCGATGACATACAGGCCGCTTTCCTGGAAGACGACTCGCTGCGCGAGCCGCTAGCTATAGACCGTAGACCGGTCCTGTAGCCGAGCTTAGAAGCTTGCTCAGGTGGAGATAAACCGTACGTGATCGCCCGCGAGGTACCCGAAGGCTTCGTTCTTATCGCCCAGCACGACCACGGTCTCGTCTCCGGCGAGTTCGCTCGAAACCTCTCGGAAGGAGTCACGAAAGGTGCCCTGAGAGGCGAGGTTCTAGAAGCCATCGCCAACCACGACCGGGCCTGGGAACGCCCCGACTCGGAAGTCCTCTGGAACGAAGAGGCCGGCAGACCGTACTCCTTCCTCGACCATCCCCCCGAACCGAAGACAACGGCTTACACCAGCTTCCTCGATGCGATGGAGTCCGGGAGTCGCTACGCAGGGCTGCTGTGCAGCGCTCACTACGGCTCGCTCGTAGGAAACTCCGAAGACCCCTACGAAAA
Organism: Rubrobacter sp.; assembly: GCA_051000975.1. Classification (GTDB taxonomy): domain Bacteria; phylum Actinomycetota; class Rubrobacteria; order Rubrobacterales; family Rubrobacteraceae; genus Rubrobacter. Next base: position 11,997 of record JBPCNU010000258.1, on the reverse strand, counting down.
GCGTTTCGCCGCACGAGAGAAGGAGCGGCGAGGACGTATTCGGGGTTCGATCCCGGACGAGGTTCTGGACGACTTCGAGCGGGACTTCGCGGTGCTTCAGTTGTGCGACGATCTCTCGCTCTTCGTCTGTCTGAACGAGCCGGGGAGGAACGAACATCCCTGGTATAAAGACGGGCTGCGGTTTCTGGAGAAGAGAATCGTCCCGGTCTGGTGGGACGACGAGATGCTCGCCTTCGAGCCGTATCCGTTCGCGGAGGAGTTTACGGTAGAGGTTCCGTACCGGGTTTTCGGGCGGGACCGTCGGGAGCGGGAGCCCGGGGCGTATCGCGTTCGGGTTGTGCCGTAGCCTTTCTGGTCTCCCGCGATAGAATCGTCCGGTCGGAGATCATTTAGTAGACATTCATCAAAGGAAAGCGGGATTTATCGTGCGGGACTCGTCGCTGGAGTTTTTCAAGACACTGCTCTCGACGCCGGGGCCGAGCGGTTACGAGGCCGTCGCGGCGAAGGTCTGGCGCGACGAGGCAGCGAAGTTCGCCGATGAGGTTCGTGGCGACAGGATGGGCAACTCGCTCGCGACCGTCGGAAAGGGCGGGACGCCGCGTATCATGCTCAGCGGACACATTGATGAAATAGGTTTGATCGTCACTCACGTAAGCGAGCAGGGCCTCGTCTACTTCAAGGGCGTCGGCGGCTGGGACCCCCAGGTTCTCGTCGGCCAGCGAGCCCGGATCCAGACCGATTCCGGCGAGGTCGTCGGGGTCATCGGCAAGAAAGCTATTCACCTGATGGGCGCAGACGAGCGCAAGAAAGTTTCGCAGATCAAAGACCTCTGGCTCGACATCGGGGCGAAGGACGCCGACGAGGCGAAGGCGATAGTGCGCGTCGGGGATGTGGCCGTCCTCGATCAGGACGTCCTCGAACTTTCGAATGGTCGCCTAGCCTCTCGCTCGATAGACAACCGCATGGGCGCGTTCGTGGTGCTCGAAGCCCTGCGCCTGCTCTCGGAGGAGGGCGATCTGAACGCCGAGGTCGTGGCGTCGGCGAGCGTACAGGAGGAGATCGGCCTGAACGGAGCTCGCGGGGCGGCATTCGGGCTCGACCCGGACGCGGCCATCGCCGTTGACGTAACCCACGCCACCGACACCCCCGGCATCTCGAAATCTGAGAACGGGGACCACGCCTTCGGGAGCGGCCCCGTCATAACGCGCGGCTCGACCCTCAGCCCGATCGTTACGGGTGGCCTGATAGACGCCGCCGAACGCGAAGGCATCCCGTACACCCTCGAAGCCGACGCGGCCCGCACCGGGACGGACGCCGACGCGATACACCTCACGCGGGCCGGCATCGCGACCGCCGTTATCTCCTGTCCGAACCGCTACATGCACTCCCCCTCCGAGATGGTGCAGTTGGACGACGTCGAGAACTGCGCGAAGGTCATCGCCACGTACATAAAGACCCTCACAAAAGACGCAGACTTCGTCCGCTAGAGCAGCGCGGGTTTGACCACCGGTCGAGAAGGCCCCGGAGAGGAGCGGCAAACCGAGCGGCGAGCTTCGGTGTGGGTAGAGGTCTCGCTGATCCTCACGGTCTTCTTCTTCGGTACGAACTTCGTCGCCGTAAAGACCGTCGTCGAGGTCGTGCCGCCGGTCTTGTTCGCGGCGATTCGGTTCACGCTGGTCGGGCTCCTGATGCTGGGGATACTGCGGCTGATCGAACCGGAGACGCGGCTGAAGCGGGCCGATTTCCTGCCGATTCTCGGCCTCGGGTTCGTGGGGATCTCCTGCACGCAGACGGTCTTCACCATCGGCGTGGGCGAGACGACGGCGGCGAACACGGCGGTCATCTACGCGACGGCTCCGGTCTGGGGGATGGTGCTGGGGTTCCTTCTCGGCCTCGAACGCCCGAGGTTGCTCGGGATCGCCGGGATAGCGCTCTGTCTCTTCGGGGTCCTTGTCATGGAGTACGGCAGCATAGACCTCGAAGGTACGAGCCTCCTCGGGGATTTGCTGATCCTCTGCGCGGCGGTCTTCTGGGGTTCGTACACGGTTCTCTCCATCCCGCTTCTGAGGGACTACTCGCCGCTCACGGTGGCGACGTATTCCATTCTCCTCGGCGGGGTGATGGTCATCCCGATCTCCCTCGTGGACCTCGACGTAGACTACGCCGATCTTACCGGGCTCATCTGGTTCGCCGCGCTCTATTCCGCGCTCCTTTCCAGCGGGTTCGGGTTCTTCGGGTGGCAGCGCGGGGTGGCGGCGGTGGGGGCGAACCGGGTTTTGATCTACCAGTACCTCATCGCCCTGACGGGGATTACGGCGGGGATAGTGCTGCTCGGGGAGACGTTCGGACCGGGGCAGATAGCGGGCGCGGCGATCATCCTCCTCGGGGTCTATCTCGCTCGCAGGAAATAGGGATACGTTGCGGCGCGTCCGACTTCCCGCTACCCTGAAGGCATGAGTGAGAATACAGAAAAGACGCTGTTTCAGAAAATGATGGACGGGGAGATACCGGCGGATATCGTCCACGAGGACGACCTCTGCATCGTCATCCGGGACATCAACCCTCAGGCTCCGACGCACGTGCTCGTGGTGCCGCGCAAACCCGTTCCGACCCTGGACGACCTCACAGAAGACGACGAACCGCTCATAGGACACCTCTTCACCGTGGCTCGAAAAGTCGCTGCCTCGGAAGGATTGTCGACCGGATACCGGGCGGTCTTCAACTGCAAGGAAGACGGGCAGCAGACCGTGGATCACGTTCACTTGCACGTACTCGGCGGGCGAAGGATGAACTGGCCGCCGGGCTGAGGTTCAGCCCTCCCGGTTTACGATGCCGCGCAAGAGCGGATACGGATTTATGGCCCCGCTCGCGGAAGAAGTCGCCTGCGGCCTCTCCTCCCCGAAAACGCCCCCGAGGCCGCCGTACCAGCCGAGGTGAACGTGTGGCGGGAAGTCCGCAACCGTACCGGGAACCTCCCCGGCGGTGCGTCCGACCGACCCGATACGGTCCCCGGCGTCTATCCTCTGTCCGTCTTCGAGCGACGTCGGCCCCGCCAGATGAGCATAGTAGAGTCGGTCGCCGCGCTTCACCGGCCCGGAGTCGCGGTCGGCCCGGACCATCACCGTGTAGCCGCCAAGAGTGTTCCAGCCGTCATCGTCCGAGCCGTAGGCGGTCGTAACGGTGCCACTCATCACGGAGTAGACCGGGGTTCCCTGCGGCGCGTAGATGTCCGTTCCTTCGTGACCGCCCTGTTCCCTCGAAGCGCCCCAGTCGTTGGTGAAGGAGCTGGAATACCCCGCCGGGAGCGGGAAAACGGTCTCGCCCGGCTCCCGCTCGAAGAGATGTGTGAGGGAAATCGCCCTTTCGCGCAGGTCGTCGTTCTGCGCGACGAAGAGCGCGAGGGAGAGCAGGATCAGCAAAAAGAACACCGTCCCGCCCGAGCCGCGCTTGCGGGACGGGCGCGGCGCGACGGGTTTGAATCCTTGATCGCCGGGCCTCTGTATGGTTTTCGGGGAACGCTCTGACATGTCCGAATTCTATCCCGGCCAGGTAGCGAAAGCGGTGTGGAGATATACGCTTCCCCGGTTCATTTCCACGTCTCTCTGAAAACACGCAGCCAGTTCTCGTGAGCGAGCTTCGCCAACTCCGCGTCACCGTAGCCGCGTTCCCTCAAAGCGTCCATCAGGCGCGGGAGGCCAGAGGCGTCCCGAAGTTCTATCGGCATCATCGCTCCGTCGAAGTCCGAGCCGAAGCCGACGCGCTCTATCCCGAGCTTTTCAACCAGATAGTCCACGTGGTCTACGATGACCGGGAGCGGCGTGTCTTTACGGTAAGCGCCGTCTTTTCTCAGGAAGCCGACCGCGAAGTTCACCCCGACCATCCCGTCCGAGTCGCGGATGGCAGCGAGCTGTTCGTCTGTCAGGTTTCGGGTGGACGGGCAGAGGGCGTGGGCGTTCGAGTGGGTCGCGACGAGCGGTGCGTCGGAGGTCTCCGCTATGTCCCAGAAACCGCGTTCGTTGAGGTGTGAGAGGTCTATTAGAACACCGAGTCGGTTGCACTCCCGGACGAGCTCCCGACCTTTTCCGCTCAGCCCGGCACCGGTATCCGGCGAGGCGGGGAAGCGGAACGGGACACCGTTCGCGTAGGCGTTCGGGCGGCTCCAGACGAAGCCGAGGGATCTCAGGCCGCGCTTGTAGAATTCCTCCAGAGAGCCGGGTTCGTCACCGAGGTTCTCCGCGCCCTCGAAGTGGAGGATCGCCGCGATGGTCTCATTTGCCAGGCATTCTTCTATCTCGTTCACCGAGCGGACGACCTTCAGCGCGCCTTTCGACTCGGCCTCCAGCTCGAAGAGTTTGTCCGTCAGCCGCTCGGCGGACATGAGGGCGTACTCCGGCCTGAGGGCGGGAGAATCGGTGACGACGTAGCCGCCTTCGCTCTGGACGAGGGCGTCGTCCTCGGTCCAGCCGCCTTTGGGGTCGGGCGGGGCGAAGCAGGCAAAGAAACCGCCGCCGAAGTTGCCCTCCTTTGCCCGGGGGAGGTCGAGGTGTCCGATTTCGCTGCGCTCAAAGAAGGAACGGTTCTTGCCCCGGCCCTTCATGCTCAGGTTGAGGACGGTGTCGTTGTGTCCGTCGAAGATCCTGGGATAGTTCATGCGATAAGTCATAGAGAGGTTATACGTCCGGGGCGGGCGAGTTTCTAGCGGTCCTGCTAGATGCCATCCTTGATGTCGTCCTCGATGTGGAAGTCCGGGGTCATACGGGTGGAGAGGATTATCTGCGCGCACGAGACCCCGGCGAGCGCCAGCAGCGGCACGGTGAAGCCGCCCGTTATGTCCCGCGCCGCGCCGATGGCGGTCGGGCCGAGCGCGGCGACGGAGTAACCGACGAGAAAGCACGCGGAGGTGAGACGACCGGCCATCTGCGGGGTTCGGGTGTTGTCGAGTGGAAGGGTGAGGGCGAGGGGGAAGAGCGCGCCCTGCGAGAGGCCGAGGAGGGTGGCGCAGGCCCAGGGCATCCAGGGCGTCAGGCTCGGGACGAAGGCAACGAGGAGGAGGCCCGTGACCGTAGTGGCGATCACGCCGATAAGGGCGGGACGACGATCCGGGAAGCGATTCGTGATGGCGGGAATGACGAAGGCCGAGAAGATCTGAACCCCCGTAAACGTCGAGAGGATCAGCCCCGCCCTTACCTGCGAGAGCCCTTCGTCTTCGTAGACCTGCGCTATCCACGAGAGGATCGAGAAATACATCAGCGAGGTCATCGCGAAGAAGGCCATCGTCAGCCACACCCTCGGAACCCGGAGCGGAAGCCTCACGGCCTCGCTTTCTGCGGCGCGGCGGTCGTCCTCCGTGTCGCGCACCGGGAGCCACGCCAGAAAAGCCGGAACGGCCAGAATCCCCCAGATGGAGAGCGAGGCGGGCCAGGAGTCAAGGATGCCTGTAAGCGGCACAACGGTGCTTGCGGCGATCGTCGCCCCGAGGGCCATGCTCGCCGTGTACGCCCCCATCAACGTAGCGGACTGGTCCGGGAAGTTCTGTTTGATGATCTCCGGCATCAGGGCCTGAATGGTGGCGATGCCGATGCCGACGGCGACCGCGCTTGCGAACAGCACGAACAGGCCGCCCTCGACGCGAACAATGGTCGCAATGCCGATGAAGACTACCGAGGTGAGGATCATGGCCCGCCGCCCCAGCCTGTCCGCGAACACCGAAGCGAGCGGGGCAAAGATGGCCATACACAAGACGGGCAGCGTAACGATAAGGCCCGCCACCGCCCGCCCGATGCCGAGGTCTTCCTGAATGAAGCTGTAGACCGGGGAAACAGAGGCGAGCGCTATACGCAGGTTCAGCGCGGTCAGCAAAATCGCCGCGAGGAGCAGCGCCCCCCGACCCTTCAAGACTCGACGACGATCATCCGAATACCCCTTGTGAAATGCCCGAGACGAAATGAACGAAGCCGGGGTTTTATCCCCGGCCTCGAAACCATTGAATCCAGTGAAGCGTTTTGCCTGTTGCCTAGTACTTCGGGACGCTCGAATCCACGTTGTCGGACCAGGCGAGGATGCCGCCCTTGACGTTCTTCACGTCCTTGAAACCTGCGTCCTGCATCATCTTCACGGCCTGCGCGCTTCTTGCGCCACTGCGGCAGTGGACGGCTATCGGCTCGTCCCTGTCGAGCTCGTCGAGGTGATCCGGGAGTTCGTTCAGCGGTATGAGCTCGGCCCCGATGTTGGCCACGTCGTACTCGTGCGGCTCACGCACGTCTATGACTTTAATGCCGCCGTTCTTGAGCTTCGCGTCCAGCTCCGTAACGGTCATCTCCCGAACCCCGGCGTTCTGCTCCGCCTCCTGACGAGCGGCCTGCGGTACGCCACAGAACTCCTCGTAGTCTATAAGCTCGGTAACGGTCGGGTTTTCGCCGCAGACCGGGCAGTTCGGGTCCTTGCGGAGCTTCATCTCTCGGAAGCTCATCCCAAGTGCGTCGTAGAGCAAGAGCCGCCCGATGAGCGGGTTGCCCTCGCCGAGTATGAGCTTTACCGTCTCGGTCGCCTGAATGATGCCGACGATGCCCGGAAGTATCCCGAGGACGCCGCCCTCGGCGCACGACGGCACGAGGCCCGGCGGCGGCGGCTCGGGGTAGAGGCAGCGGTAGCACGGGCCTTCCTCGGCCCAGAAGACGCTCGCCTGTCCGTCGAAGCGGAAGATGGAGCCGTAGACGTTCGGCTTTCCGAGCAGCACGCAGGCGTCGTTTACGAGGTAGCGCGTCGGGAAGTTGTCCGTACCGTCCACGACGATGTCGTAGTCGGCGAAGATATCGAGGGCGTTGTCGCTCGTGAGCGGTTCCTCGTAGCCGATGACCTCGACGTTCGGGTTAATGTTCTTGATCGTCTCGGTCGCGCTCTGCATCTTCGGCTTGCCGACATCCGACGTGCCGTGAATGATCTGACGCTGCAGGTTCGACTCGTCCACCACGTCGAAGTCCACGATGCCGATGGTCCCGACCCCCGCCGCCGCAAGGTACATCGCAAGCGGCGCGCCGAGGCCGCCGGCCCCGATGGTAAGGACCTTCGCCGCCTTGAGTTTCTTCTGCCCGTCGAGCGCGACCTCCGGCATGATGAGGTGGCGGCTGTAGCGGCCTATCTCCTCGTTGGTCAGGTCGAGTTCGCCCTTCGGTGGCGTCTCTACTATCTGTCTCACTGGTGCTCCTTCTCGTTTATGATTTTGCCCTGCAAACTGCGTATTGATCCAAATGAAAATTACCCCGAATAGAAGTCTGAAATGCCCGCCGGAGGAATCCCCCCGACGGGCGAGGAAGCGGCTCTAGCAACCGCCCGCGATGGACGGGATGATGGAGAGCTCGTCGTTCTCTTCGACGCTCGTGTCCTGACCTTCGAGGTAGCGGATGTCCTCGGCGCCCTTGTAGACGTTCACGAACGACCGGAGCTTCCCGTCGCCAGTGTAGAGGTGCTGCTTGAGGTCGGGGTGGGTCTCGACGAGCTGGCCGAGCGCCTCTCCCGCCGTGCCGCCCGCTACGTCTACCTCGGAGTTGCCCGCGGTGTACTGCCTGAGGGGGGTCGGAATCCTTACCGTTGCCATGATGAAGCTCCTTCTCTGTCTTACTTTTACTGACGGACTTGCTGCTAGTCGACGATCTCTTCCTCGTCGTAGCCGCTCCGGTCGGGCTTCAAGAGCCACGAACGGGTTGCGTTTATATCATCGCCCGAGACCGAGGTGATGACGTAGGACCAGCCGGGCCAGGCGTGGTCGCGGTCGTACTCGGACGGCTCTGCCGGGTGGTCCGGATGCGAATGATATACCCCGAGGATGTCGAAGTCGCGCTCGTCGGCCCGTTTCTCGAAGGCGATGTACTCCTTCGGGTCTATGAGGAACCGCCTCGACCGCTCGTCTTCGTGGGTATTCTCGGCGCGCCAGACATCCACGACGATTTTCGTACCTTCCGTGCTCATCCCGACCATCACCCCAGAGCATTCTTCGGGGTAGGTCGCCTTTGCGTGTTCGTGAATGTGGCCCAGGTCGCCCGCGCCGATCTTGAGCGACAAGCTACTCGTCCTCCCAGAAGCTCTCGGAGAGGTACTTGTCCGCCCCGTCGCACAAAACGGTGACGATTGTACCCTCGCCTATTTCCCTGGCTACCTGCAAGGACGTGGCGACCGCAGCCCCGGCCGAGATGCCGACCAGCACACCCTCCTCACGGGCGATGCGCTTGACCATCGTGTAGGCGTCTTCGGTCGAAGTCCCCCGGTTCTCGTCGGCGATGTTCGGGTTGTAGATCTCCGGCACGAGGGCCGAACCCATGTGTTTCATTCCCTCGAGCCCGTGAAACGGCGAGTCCGGCTCAAAGGAGATGACCTTTATCTGTGGGTTGTACTCCTTGAGGCGCGTTGCGGTCCCGACGAACGTTCCGCTCGTGCCGAGCCCGGCCACGAAGTGGGTTATCTCTCCGTCGGTCTGTTCCCAGATCTCCGGCCCGGTGGATTCGTAGTGTGACCGGGGGTTCGCCGGATTCGAGTACTGGTCGGGGTAGAAGTACCGCTCCGGGTCTTCGGCGTAGAGCTTCCTCGCCTCCCGGATAGCACCGTCCGAGCCTTCTCCCGGATCGGTGAGCACAAAGTCGACGCCGTACGCCTTGAGGATCTTCTTCCGCTCCTCGCTCGCGTTTCTGGGCATGCAGAGCTTGACCCGATATCCGAGTGCCGCCCCGATCCAGGCATAGGCTATTCCGGTGTTGCCGCTCGTCGCGTCGAGGACTATCTTGTCTTTCGTGAGCTCCCCGGTCTGTTCACCGTCCCGGATCATCCACATCGCCGGACGGTCCTTGACCGAACCGCCAGGGTTCTTCATCTCGGCCTTCCCGAGTATCCGTACCCCCGGAACTTCCTCCGATATGCGCGACAGTTCGAGCAGGGGCGTATTGCCAACCAAGTCCGTTACCTTTGAGCCGATCTTATTCCTAGTAATCATGTCGGGATTGATTATACCCCCGGCGCAACTCAATTCCACATCGCCCGGAAGGGATATTTGATGAATGTTCACGAATGTGGGTAAAAGAATGGCCGGTGGGTTCCCCTGAGATCCCATCCGGCCAGTAAGTAGGTTGGTGCGTTGACGAATATTCTAGCTAGACGCTCGCCTCGAATCCATCGTGAAAACGCTAACATTTGCTGATTTCACGAAACTTAATTTTTGTTTATCCAAGGTCGTGATGCCGGAATCTATGTGCATCTCGTCGGGGGATCTGGTCAACGTACTCTACTTCAGGCTCGGCTTCACCGGAGGCTGCGTTTGTACCGATGTACAGGAATTCCCGGATTTCGGCTCAGGCTAGGAGTTCCAGTGTTTCGGGGAGGCCTCGTCGGCGGCAGGTGAAGATGGGGGTATCTAGTTCGGTGTAGGAGCTGGCTTCGGATTCGCGGAGTTCCATCATCAGGTCCTGGAACTTCTCCGGGGACTCGGATTCGAAGCCGAGGATGAACTCGTAGTCTTCGATACCGAAGGCGTAGGCGGTGTTGTTCTTGGTGGGGTAGTGTCTGCGACCTATCTGCATGTGTTCGTTCATCATGCGCTGGCGTTCTTCGATGGGGAGGCTGTACCACTCGCGGGTCTTGACGAACGGGTAGACGAAGATGTACTCGCCCTCGCCGGGGATGATGAAGCGGCGGTTCTCGAAGCCGGGGGTATGTTCTCCGACGTAGATGGAGCGGCGAGCGATGGCGAAGTACGAGTACGCGACGGTCAGGTACTTCCCGAGGCCAGACTTCATCACGGCGGACTGCATCCGCTCGAAGGCGTCGAGGTCGTAGCCGATGCGCCAGAGCATGAAGTCCGCGTCTGAACGAAGGCCCATCATGGAGTACGAGCGGATCAACATATCCGGGGAGTGGGTTTCTATCGCCTCGAGGAACTCCCGTTTCCCGGCCTCCCGTTCTTCTTCGGGCAACCGACGCCACAGCGGGTCGAGCTTGTAGAAGACGTAGTTGATGTACTGCGAGGGGGCTTTCTGCTCCTCGTCCTGCTGCGTGTCGGCCTGTGTATCGGTCATGGTATTTCGTCTCTCCTCGTCGTTTCAGGCGTTCTTTACTTCGCGGATGCTCGGCGTTATGCCGAAGTTGTCTCTGTAGAGTTCGGCTATGCGGGAGAGTTCTTCGTCGGTGAGATCCGGGGTGTCCGGTGCGGCGGCGAACTCTTCCAGCTGCTCGGAGTCGTAGATGTTCGGCAGGGTCGAGGCGACCTCCGGTGAGGCGAGGCAGAACTTGAGCGCGGCCTGACCGAGCGTGCGTTTACCCGATTCCGTTAGGAAACGAAGGTTCTCGACCTTGCGAACGCCGTCGATCAACCACTCCTTCGGACGGTGGCGGCGATGGTCGTTCTCCGCGAAAACGGTGTCCTCAGTGTACTTGCCCTCCAGCATCCCGCTCGAGTGTGGGACGCGCACTATCAGGGACGTGTCCGTCTCACGGGCGGAGGCTATGAGATTCCGTCCGGGGTCTTGCTCAAGGATGTTGTAGATCATCTGCAAGCCTGCGAGGTTCGGGCGGGTCTCCATAGCCCGGATTCCCTCATCCTTCCAGCCGATCTTCGGCCCCAGCGCGACGCCGTAGGAACGTATCTTGCCCTCCCCGACGAACACGTCCATCAACTCGAAGAGGGCGTCATCGTCCACGGCGTCCATCTTGACGTTGTGGAGCTGGAGGAAGTCTATGTAGTCGGTGTCGAGGCGTTTCAGGCTCTCGCCGATGGCGTAGCGCAGGAAGTCCTCAGACCATTCCTGCGGGCGCTCCTGCTGGCCGCGACGCTCGGTGAAGTTATAGAAGTCGTAGCCGATTTTGGTCGAGATCACGACCTCGTCCCGCATCTTCCCGAAGGCGTCCGCAAGGATCGTCTCCCCTTTGCCGGAGCCGTAGGTATCGGCCGTATCGAAGTAGTTGATGCCCTTCTCGTGAGCCTCGCGCAGCAAACGGACTGATTTCGCGTCGTCCACCTCGCCCCACCAGCCGGTCGAAATGGTCCACACCCCGAAGCCGACCTCCGACACCGCTATGTCCGTCCCTGCAAGATTCCGGTACCTCATGAAAACTCCCCCGGCTCTCGTATCCTCAGCTGACTCTGCAATAGCTACATATTGTAATCGCTCTGAAATACCGGGCTGTAAAAGGATTGCTACGGCTGCACAGCCGATACGCGGTCTGGTTGCGGAGGTGAAATTTGTGAGAAGTTCGTGGAAAATTTTCTCAGAAAACGTTACGAAAGTATTCAGGGTACGCTTGAGGGGGGATGGTAACTCTGCTAGTGTAGACGGCACAAATACCTGTGATCCTCTGTATTTTTGAGTTTCGGGGGTCAAGGTTCGGTCAATAAACGATTCCGGAGGGGGATCTATTTTGTCGGGAAGGTTCGGCGCGTTGTCGCGCAGTTCAACAAGGTTGTTGTGTTCTATTTTCGCGGTCGCGAGTTTTCTTGCGGTCGCTGCGGTCGTTGCGAACTCGGTGAGTGCGCAGTCCGAGACGATGGTCGCGTCGTGGTACGGGCCGGGTTTCGAGGGGCGCACGACAGCGAGCGGTGAGCCGTTCGAGCGTTACGGTTACACGGCGGCGCACAAGGAACTCCCGTTTGGCACGAAGCTCATAGTTACCTACAACGGGTCTTCTGCGGTCGTCGTGATCAACGACCGGGGCCCGTTTACCGCCGGGCGCGACATAGACCTCGCTCAGGGTGCTGCGGACGCCATCGGGCTTACAGCCGCGGGCGAGGGCGTGGTCGGCATCGAATACGCCGATGCCTCGGTTCCGGTCGGGCCTTACAGCGGGGCCGCCGTTCCGGTCGAGCAGCCGGAACAGCTTGTTGCCCAGCCACAGGAGCAGCCGGAACAGCCTGTTGTCCAGCCGCAGGAGCAGCCCGCGCAGCCGGAACAGTCCAGCGATTCCTCGGAGTCTGCGGACGGCCTGGGGACGACCAGCGTGGTCGAGGGTCAGTACGACGGC
>JBPCNU010000257.1:0-7204 GCA_051000975.1 Rubrobacter sp. | reverse complement strand
CGGCGGATCGGCCTCGAGGCCGCTCTTCGGGACGCTGGTCCCCGTCTTCGTCCTGTGCGCTGTTCTCTTCGTTGTCTTCGCCGGCCTCCCGCAGAGCGAGCCGAAGTCCATTCTTGCCTATTCCAGCATCAGCCAGATGGGCCTCATGACGATCGCGCTCGGTGTCGGGCTGGCTTTTCCCGAGGCGTGGCCCGCCGCGCTGCTCGCTATCCTCGTCTACGCCACCCACCACGCCCTCGCGAAGGGCGCTCTCTTTCTCGGGGTCGGGGTGTCGGACGATGCAGCCTCCCGGGGCAGGCTGGCGAGGCTCTTCGCCCTCGCAGGTCTCGGGCTCGCAGCTCTTGTCGTGGCCGGTGCACCACTCACGAGCGGGGCGTTCGCCAAGGAGTTCCTCAAGGAGGCGAGCTACTCTGCCGCAGCCCCCTGGAATACCCTGCTTGAGCCGCTCATCCAGCTAGGAGCTGTCGGGACGACCCTACTGATGATGCGCTTCCTGCAGAGGGTGTGGAGAGCTCAGACCCGCCAACCTGGCGGCTCCGGCCGACCGGCTCCGGGCCTCGCCCTTCCGTGGGTATTCCTGCTCGGCGGAATGTTCGCGATCCTCGCCTTCCTTGACCCGCCGCCCTCCGGCCTCGCGTATGCTCTACTCTCGTTCTCGGCCGTCTGGCCCGTCGTAGCTGGTATCGTGATCTTCCTCGTAGCCGTCTCGCTGCTCGGCAAGAGAGCCGGCCTCTTCTACCCGAGAGTACCGGAAGGTGACCTGCTCGTTCCGGTCGCAGCGGCTATAGCGGGGTCGTACTCCGCCGCCGAGTCGGCGGCTCGCTCGGTCCGTTCGCGGCTATCCGGCCCCGTCATAGTGGCGCGGCACGGTCTCGGCGCACTCTTCGGGCGGCTTGGTGCTTTGACCGTTCTAACAGAAGTCTGGCTCAGGCGGTGGACCATCTCCGGCGGGCTGGTGCTCGCCCTCACGGTGGCGATGTTCTTTTTCGCCGCGCTCCTCCGGTAGAACCATCGAAACTATTACGACCCGGTAGCCCGACAGGCTCAGGTTCGCTCCTCGCTCCGGTTGACGGCCGGGAGATCGCTCCCGGACTCGTCTATTGCGCCGGGGGTAAGCATCGGCAGCCTCTTCGCGTAGGCCGACTGGGCGACGAGGTGAGCGGCGACGGGGGTGGTCACGAGGAGGAAGAGCGCTATCAGAATAGACCTGAAGATGACCTCCGGTCCCCCGGTCAGACACGACGCGGCGAGAAAGACTATCACCCCGAGAAAAACGGCCTTGCTCGCGGCGTGCAGCCGAGTGTATACGTCCGGGAAGCGCACGACCCCGTAGACCCCTATCGTCATTATTGCGAGGCCGAGGATAACGAGGGCGTCGTCGAGCAGTAAGACGAAGGTCTCCATCAGAAGATCCTCCCCTTCATGTAGTAGCGGGCCGCCGCGACGGTTGCGACAAAGGAAAGCAGCGCGAGGACGAGAGCCGCATCGAGGTAGTAAGAGACGCCCTGAGAGTCCGTGAAGAGGACGAGCAGGGCGATGAGGATCAGGGTCAGGACATCGAGTGCCTGAATGCGGTCGGGGGGCGAGCGTCTGCGAATGAGAAGCACCACGCTCACCCCGAACAGGACCGTCATCCACGCAGCCGCGACGTAGAAGATCACATCACCCAAAACGAGTTCACTCCTTCTCCATTGCTTCTCTGTCTACTGTTTTTTACGGGAAGACCTTTCTCTGATACTTCTGGTAGAACTCTTCGCGGTCGCGCCGGACGGCGTCCGGGTCCGAAGCTTCCAGGGCGTGTACGAGCCACACCCCGCGCTCGTGATCCACCTCGACCAGGTACGTCCCCGGTGAGAGCGTGGTCTGTAGCGCCGAGACCGCGAGCCCCACCCGGCTCCTCTCGCCTATCGGTACGGCTACGAGACCGGGCTTCGCGAGCGGCTTTATATGAAGCACCACGAATATCACCTCGAAGGTTCCCTTGACAATGTCCCACGCCGAAGCCGCGACGAAGAGCGGCAGGTAGATGAGCCTGCTCAAAAGGTTGGGCATCGGCTTCGGTTGGCCGCCGAAGAGGAAGTCCCGGAATACCAGCAGGATGGTCCCGGAGAAGACGGCCCCGAGCAGGATGTCCCAGCCGCTGAAGCTGGAGAGGACGGAGCAGTAGACAAAGGTCAGCAGGACGAGTGAGATAGCGAACCGAACCACGCTAACGCCCCCCGACCAGTACGGTCGCGGCCTGTTGGCTCACGAAGAGCAGTGGCTCCGGCCAGAGTCCGGTGGCGAGGATCAGGGCGGCTATCAGCAACGTGAGGGTGCGGATGCGAGCCGGGGAGGGTTTGTTGCTGATGTTCAGATCCTCGGCTTCAGCCCAGTAAGTCCGCTGGTAGATCTGGAACATATAAACAAACGACAGCGCACCGCCGAGAAAGACCAGCGCGACCAGCACCCAGCTCCCCTCTACGACCCCCGCATGAAAGAGCGCGGCCTTCCCGATAAACCCCGACGCCGGAGGAAGCCCCGCCACGCTGAAGACCCCGACGACGAAGATAGTCCCCGCGAGCCAGCCCCGAAGCCCGCAGCACAGGAACAGAAGCGTCTTGTTCAGGGCGTTTACGATAGCGTACAGCACGGCGGCGGCGTATCCGACCGGCCCGCCGATAGCTAGGGCGATCATGATATATCCCACCTGCCCGATGGCTGAGTACGCGACGACCTCGTTCGAGCGGCGACGACTTATCGCCTGCATCGCACCGTAGATGATGCTCGCCGTGCCGAGGACTATCAGGGCCGTCGAGCCGACCTCGAGCTCGCGGGGGAGGATCTCACCCCCGAACCTCAAGAGACCGTAACTCCCGATGTTCGCCAGAGCACCGGAGAGCATCGCCGCCACCGCCGGACGAACCCCGGTGTAGACCGCCGGCAACCAGAAGTGAAACGGGAACAACCCGAGCTTCACCCCGAAGGCCACGAAGATGACCACCGCTATCGAGAGCGAAGAGGCCGAGGTCTGCTCCGCGACGCCCACCGCGATCTGAGACATCTGAAGCGTTCCCGTCAGGTGATACAACCCGGCGACGGCTATCAGGAACATCACCGAGCCGAGCAGGTTGACCGTCGCGAAGATGAAGGCCGCCCGCGTCTGGCGCGGCCCGCCACCGTACCCGACGAGGACGTAGGAGGCGATCATCGAAATCTCGAAGAGCACGTAGAAGTTGAACGCGTCCCCCGTCAGAAACAACCCGGTGAGCCCGGTCGCCAGAAACAGCGTGACCCCCGGAAAGACCCGTGAAGTTACCCCGCGCATCACCTCGTAGATAAGCGCGGCGAGGATGACGAACCCCGAGAGCGCGGCGAACGTTACCCCGAGCGCGTCGGCCCGCAGGACGATGCCGACCCCCGGCTCCCAGCCACCGGAGACCATTTCGATCGTCCCGTCCCGGTAGACGAGCACCGCGAGGTAGACGACCGCAGCCAGGCTGACGGAGAGCGCCGCAACGGCCGTCCAGCCGACCCACGCCTGGCGTCCGTCGGCGACCGAGAGCAGTACCGCCGCGAACCATACCAACCCGATGAGGAAGACCAACACTAGACCGGCCTCCAATCGCCGCGCTCCTGCTCGTCCTCCTCGCGTTCCTCGGCCTTCTCCAGTTCCTCGAGGTCGAGCGACCGAACGGAGAGATAGACGCGGTAAGCGATGGAGAGGAGCAGGGCCGTTATACCGAAGCTGATGACGATGGCGGTAAGGGTCATGGCCTGCACGAGCGGGTCGCTCACCATCGAGCCGTCCTGCAGCGGGTAGAGCGGGGCCTGCCCCCGGCTCAGGCCGCTCGCCATAATAAAGAGGTTGGCTGCGTTCGAGATCAGGACCATCCCAACCACCACGCGGATGAGGTCACCCTTGAGCAGGAGCGTCGAACCCATCCCGAAGAGCACCGCTATAGTGAGCGAGAATGCGAAGTTCAAAGCGTCTCCTCTGGGTGTTCGCGGTCGTCGGGGGACACGCCTTCAGCGGTCGCACGAGCGATGAAGTTCATCGCCCCGACCCCGAACCCGAAGACCAGCAGGAAGACCCCGACATCGAAGGCCACGGCGGTGATTATCTCTAACGTCCCGAAGGTTGTGACCTCCGCTCCGGGCGGCGGCCAGTGGGTGAAGATGTTCGCCCCGAACAGGAGCGGCACGAAGGCTGGGAGGAGCGCGAGCGTAAGGCCGAAGGCCACTCCGAAGGTCGGGATGTGGCGGATGAGCGGCAACCTTGTGACCTCCTCGTAGCCGAAGATGACTAGTTGGATCAGTACGCCGAGCGAGGCTACGACCCCGGCGTTGAAGCCGTCCCCGGTGTCAGCGTAGCCTTTGATCAGGATCGCCAGCGCGACGATGAGCGACGGCGCGAAGAGCAGCTTGCCCACCACTTCAGTCATCATACTCATCCCAGTTCCCGAAGTGGTCTCCGCCTGAGTCGGGTTCTTCGCTCCCGTCGTACTCTTCGCCATCTACCTGAGCCTCCCGCGAAGCAGCAGGGCCGAAATGCCGATGAGCGCGATGCCTATGACCATGATCTCACCCAGAGTATCAAGCCCCCGGAAGTCGGCGAGTATTACGGTAACGATGTCGTAGCCGTGTGCGTCCGGGGTGAGCCTCACGTGTTCTTCGGCGACGCTCTGGGGCGGGGCCGGACGCGAGAGCACGCTCCACACCACGAAGAGCGCGAACAGCCCCGAGACCGCGCCTATAGAGTAGGACCGGATGCGCGAGGCACGACTCACCTGGCCCTTCTCCGTGCGCTCGAGCATCTCCTTCGGCATCAGGGCAAGCACCCCGAGGAAGAGCAGGGTAAGCATTACCTCCACCAGGACCGCCACGAGCGCGACGTCCGGTGCGCCGAGAAAAGCGTAGACGACCGCCAGCCCGAACCCGACCGCCCCCATCACGAGGACGAGCGTCAGGTGGTTGCGCGGTATCGTAACCGCCACCGCCGCGACGGCGACGAGGAGCAGCACGAGGAGCAGCGGGAGATCCACCGAGCGCACCTCCCCGAAAGAGTAGACGTTCCCCTCGTACGGCAGCGAGGCAAGGAACCCCGCCCCCACCAGAAGCGCGGACGGAAGGAGGATCGCCGATATCCGGCTCCGAAGGGTATCCACCTCTATATCGTGGATGCGATCGGAGAAGCGGTTCATCCCCAGCAGGGAGACCGCGTAGAGCCGCTCCGGCCCCGCCACCTCTCCGAGCCTCGCGAAGCCCGCTGCCGCCCCGGCCCAGAACCGCCGGGTGAGTATGACGACCGCCGCCGAGGCGAAGGTCGCGAGCGCCAGCAGGTTCTCCGGCCTCGCATCGAGGTGGTAGGCCGCCTCCACCGAGACCGCCTCTCCGAAGGAGACGCTCGCAGCGGCGTTCGCCAGCCCGACGAACGGCCCGACGAACACGCCCCCGACGAGGGTGAGGACGGCCAAGACCGAGATCGGGGCCACGAACACCACCGAAGGCCGGACGACGCTGCCGGCCGTCTCCTCCGGCGTCTCACCGAGGAAGACCCCGCTCCAGAACCGCCACATGTAAGCGAGCGTCAGAACCGCTCCGAACAGGGCCATGAACGGGAATATTCCCCCGCGTTCCAGCGCAGCGGCGAAGAGCAGCTCGTCCTTGAAGAAACCGATGGTCAGGGGTAGCGCGCCGAGGCCCGCAGCCGCCACCCCGCTCGCCACGGCGAGGACGGGCATCTTCTTCGCAAGCCCCCCGAGCTTCGAGAGTCGGTACTCGCCCCCGGTCGACTCCGTGATAGTTCCGGCGGTCAGGAAGAGTGCGCTCTTCACGAGGGCGTGAGCGATAACGTAGAAGCTCGCGGCGGCCACCCCGTAGGAGCCGCCGAGCCCGAACATAAAGACGACGTAGCCGTACTGGGAAATGGTCGAGTACGCGAGCAGTTGCTTTAGAACGTCTCGGGAGAGGGCCAGGAAGCCGCCTACGACCATCGAAGAGAAGCCGATGACGAGCAGAGCATCGAGGAGGAGCTGGCTCGTCTGGATGAGTGGGTAGACGCGCCCGATCAGGAACACCCCGGCGGCCACCATCGCCGCCGAGTGCAGGTACGCCGAGACGGGCGTCGGGGCGGCCATCGCCCTCGGGAGCCAGAAATGAAACGGAACCTGCGCGCTCTTCGCGAGGCCGGCTACGGCTATCAGCGCGGCGGCTATCGTCAGGTGCGGACCGGGCTGTACGACCTGTTCGAGCTCGGGTAGAAGGAAAGTCCCGTAGCGCACGTAGAGCATCATTGCCCCGATCAGCAAGAACACCGCCGTTATGCCGGTAACGAGCATCGCCATCAGGGCCGAGGAGCGCGATTCGCGCTCGTGTACGTCGTAACCGATAAGGAAGTACGAAGATATGGCCGTCAGATCCCAGAAGAGGAAGATGAGGAAGAGACCCTGTGCGGTCACCAGCCCGACCATCGAACCCATGAACATCAGGATGAAGGCGTGAAACCTCGTGGCCTCGGTGATCGAACGCCCTTGATGCTCCAGGTGCAGCGGCAGGTACTTCGAGGAATAGAGCACCACCGCGAGGCCGATGCCCGTCGCGAGGAGCGCGTAGAGGGCGGCCAGGCCGTCCAGCTCGAAGGCGAGCCGGAGATTCCAGGTCGGCGCCCAGGGCAGGTTTATGCTTCCGCCGCCCATTACCCCCCAGCCCCACGCCACTGCGACGAAGGCCGCGAGGGCCGAGCCGACGCTCACGGGCACGGTGAGCCTGTGGTCGAGCGTTCCCGCGAGCGCCGTCAGCGGGGCCGCGAGCACCGCGAGCAGCAACGGCAGCACGACGGCGAGAGTCGTCAGAGCGTCCCTCCGGGAAGAGCGCAAGTCCCGGTCTTGCAGACGAAGTTGAAGGTTTCGTTCACGGGTTCCTTTTTATCCGTTTGTTATCCATTTACTATCAGTTCGGGCGAGCATTCGTTCCGCGCCCCTCGGATGCTTCGGTCGGCGCGGACGCTCCTGTTCCAGGAGTTTACGGATAAGCGTACCTGGAATCTGGTCTCATATATCTAACATGAGAGAGGTTCGCTGGCATCCGCTACGAAATTTCGTGAAGCGATAGAATCAAACGGGACAGGAAACGAGGACATCGGTTTACAGACGGCGGCATAGACGGCAATGAACAGCAATGGACGGCTCGTTCGTCGGAGGAAGATTCATACATGAGACAACTC
>JBPCNU010000256.1:0-6653 GCA_051000975.1 Rubrobacter sp. | reverse complement strand
AACTGGCGCGAGGAAGATACGAGATGTGCTCTCGCCACCGTCGTGAAGGTTGAGAAGTCCGGGCCGCTCGGGCCGGGGACTTCTATGGCGGTCTCGGAGGACGGGCAGGTCGTCGGGTCTGTGAGTGGCGGCTGCGTCGAGGGGGCGGTCTTCGAAGAGTCGATGGACGCCATCGAGAGCGGCAAGCCCCGTCTCGTGACCTACGGCATCTCGGACGACGAGGCGTTCGGGGTCGGCCTGACTTGCGGCGGCATCATCCACATCTTCATCGAACGGGTGGACTGGTAGACATGGGCGACGTGATACGCGGCCTGAGAGAAGCGCTCGCCACCGAATCCCCGGTCGCGACGGCTACCGTTATAGAAGGGCCGGGGCTGGGGACGAAGCTGCTCGTCTCACCGGACGGTCACGTCGGGTCGGCGGAGAACGAAGATCTCGAGCGGGCGATAGTCGAGGCAGCACGGGGGATGCTCGAAGGCGGGCGCACCGGGACCATTCATCTCGGCAAAGAGGGGCAGCGCAGGATGGAGGAAGTCGCAATCTTCATCCAGTCCTTCGCCCCGCCGCCGAAGATGTTTGTCTTCGGGGCGATAGATTTCGCCGGGGCGACGGCCCGCATCGGCAAGCACCTCGGGTACCGCGTTACCGTCTGTGACGCGCGGCCCATCTTCGCGACGCGAGACAGGTTCCCGACGGCGGACGAGGTTATCGTGGCGTGGCCTGACGAATTCCTCAGAACCGCGGAAGTGGACAAGAGGAGCGTTATCTGTGTCCTGACCCATGATCCGAAGTTCGATATACCGCTCTTGAAGGAGGCGTTGAAGACCGAGGCGGGCTACATCGGGGCGATGGGGAGTCGCCGGACGCACGACAACCGTACGGCCTGGCTCAGAGAGGAGGGCGTCACGGAGGAAGAACTCCGGCGCATCTCCAGCCCGATAGGCCTCGACATCGGGGCGAGGACACCGGAGGAGACGGCGGTCGCTATCGCCGCCGAGGTCATCGCCTTGAAGAGTGGGCACGACGGCGGGAGGCTCGCCGAACGCTCCGGCCCCATACACACCGAGCCGGTCGGAGAAGCAGTCACGGAGTCCGAGAAGCCCGCTTGACACAGGCTTCCGTCAGCCGGGGTGAAAGTTCCATAGCCGCCGTCCTGCTCGCCGCCGGGGCCGGAAGTCGTTTCGGGGGTGAACGGGGCGAGAAGTTGCTCGCAGATTTTCGTGGACGACCGCTCGTCTTGCATGCTATGCAGACGCTCTACGCCTCCCCGGTCGAGGGGGTGTTCGTCGTGGTAGAGGACGCTTCCGGCAAGGTGGCATCTCTCTGCGCGGAACACGGGTTTCGGGTGGTCGAGAACCGTGCCGCTCGCGAGGGGCAGGCCACATCGGTGGCGGCAGGTTTACGGGCCGTGGAGGATCACGGCGGTTTCGGGGCGGCTCTGGTGATGCTCGGGGATCAGCCGCTCGTCGGTGAGGAGGTCGTCCGGCGGATAGTCGGGGCGTTCCGGGATGGTGCGAAGGTCGCGGTTGCGACATACTCCGGTAAGCCGAGGAACCCGGTGTTATTCTCGCATGGTGTGTGGGACGACCTGAAGCACGAGATGACCGGGGACGAGGGGGCGAGGTCTTTCCTGCGCTCCAGGCGTGATCTCATCGTAGAGGTCGAATGCGGGGATGTCGGCAGCCCGGCGGATGTAGACACGAGGGACGACCTCGAAGGTCTCGAAGCCGATCCGGATGCGGGCAGTGAAACTCAGAAGAGGAGGAGTTCATGAAGATAGAGAACGAGTTTACGGTGAGTTCGACGGTGGACGAAGTGTGGAAGGCTTTGCTGGATCTCGAGCTGGTCGCGCCTTGCCTGCCGGGGGCTGCGCTGACGGAACAGGATGGAGATGAATACAAGGGAACTATGACGGTGAAGATCGGCCCGGTTACCGCAAAGTACAACGGGACCGTCAGCTATACCGAGGTGGATGAGGAGAGTCACCGGGCCGTCATACAGGCCAACGGCAAAGACGCACGAGGTCAGGGAACGGCTTCGGCGGTCATTACGTCGAAGCTGGAGGACATGGGCGGCGGCAGCACGAAAGTAAACGTCGAGACGGACATGAAGCTCACTGGCAAGGCGGCGCAGTTCGGACGGGGCATAGCTCAGGATGTCGCCGGGAAGATCATGGGCCGCTTCTCCGAATGCCTCGAAGAACGGTTATTCTAAAGGGAGAGGATCCAACAGAGGGCAACGGCAAAGGGTAAGAATACGGCGATCAGACGCTAGGAAGTCGGAGAGGAGAGCAGATAGATGAAGATCAACAACGAATTCACCGTGAGTGCTCCGGTCGAAGAAGCATGGAAAGCTATGCTCGATCTGGAGAGCATCGCACCTTGCCTGCCGGGAGCGTCGATCACGGAGCAGGACGATAACGATCAGTACCAGGGAACCATGACGGTGAAGATCGGCCCGATCACGGCCAAGTACAAGGGAACCGTCAAGTACGAGGAGAAGGACGAGTCCGCCCACCGCGCCGTCCTGCACGCTACCGGACGCGACGCGCGGGGCCAGGGAACGGCCTCCGCCACCATCACCTCCCACATGGAGGAGGTCTCTGGGGGGACGAAGGTCAGCGTCGAGACGGACATGAAGCTTACGGGCAAGGCGGCGCAGTTCGGGCGAGGGATAGCTCAGGATGTCGCCGAGAAGATGCTCGGGCAGTTTGCTCAGTGCCTGGAGCAGCGTCTTGGCAGCGATTCCGGCGACGGGTCCTCTGATGGATCTTACGAGGCAGGTGCGACCGAGGCCGCCGCAGGCCCGACCGCTACCGCGAGCGCCGAGGACAACGGAACGGCCTCCGCGCCATCCGCCTCAGCCGCTGCCACTTCGGGCGGTACTGTAACGCCCGGTGGTGCTCCAGCGGGTGCGGCGTCAGGCTCGATGGCGACCCCCGTTACCGGGGCTGGCTCGATGGCGCAGCCGGTGATGAAGTCGAATTCGTCTGGTTCGGCGGCGGCTTCCACAGAGGCTTCCGATTCGAAGGAGAAGCCGAAAGCCCGGAAGATCAGCCAGCCCGACCCGGAGCCGCTCGACCTCGGCGAGATGAGCCAGGACGCATTGCTCAAGCGGGCGAAACCGGTGCTTGTCGGGGTCGGTGCGCTGCTCGCGGTGCTGCTCATATGGAGGGGTCTCAGGGGGGGCAAGAAGAACTAGCCCGAATATCTCAACCTGAGAAGGTCGAGCTCAAAGGCCGGGAGAATCCTTCGTGGGTTCTGCCGGCTTTCTCGTGGGCCTCGTTCTCAGGCGCACCCGGAAGAAATCGAAGAGGACGCGAATGACGGCGAGCGCGGGGACTGCGAAGATCGCCCCGAGGATCCCAAACAGCCCGGCCCCTACGATGACGCTGAGGAAGACGATGATCGGGTGTACGCCCAGAGCCTGGCTCTGGATTCGCGGGGTCAGGAAGTTGCCTTCCAGCTGCTGGATAGCGAGGAAGAGCAGGGCGACCAGCAGGGCCTGGGTCGGGGAGATGGCGAGGGCGATGAGTACGGCGGGTATGGCCCCGAGCCACGCCCCAATGTACGGCAGGATAGCGGTGAAGGCTACCCAGAGGCCTAGCAGCAGAGCGTAGGGGATACCGAGGGCCGCGAGCGCGATGGCCGAAATCGCCCCCTGAACGCTTATCGAAAGGGCGAGGCCCGCAAGGTAGCGCGAGAGCGAGTACCCGAAAGAGTGCCAGAGTTCGCGCATATCCTTGCGGTAGCCGTGCGGGCTTGCTAGGATAAAAGCGGCCTTCACTCGCCTCGTGTCAACGAGCAGGTAGGCCGAGATGAAGATCACCCCGAAGATCGCAATAGCGAAGCTGATGGTGCCGGAGAGCAGCCCGAACGTACCGCCGAGTATGCTCTGCGCTACAGACTGAGCTGCGTTTATCAGGTCGTTGCCGAGGTCGTTCAGGAACTCCTCCGGCGACTGAGTGATGATGCCTCGCTCCTCAAGCGGCACGAGGATGTTGGTCAGGGTCTCGTTCGCCTGGTTGACGAAGCCCGGAATGGCGCCCACGAGCGAGGTGAACTGCTCGACCAGCACCGGTATGATCGAGGCCACGAGCAGCGAGAGCAAGGCTATAACGAGCAGGAACGAGAACAGGATAGCAAGCCCCTTCGGTATGAAGCGGCTCATCAACTGCACTGGGAACGAGAGCACGAGCGCGAGGGTAATGCCACCGAGGAGCATTATCAGGGCGTCCGGCACCATCCAGACGATGAAGAGCAGCAACGCGGCTATCAAGCTCCCGATGATGGTGCGCGTGATCGGGGAGATCCAGATCGGCGTCGGCGGGTAATCTCCGCCGACAGGCTTGCCCCGGTCCTTCTCTTCTACCTTCTTCTGTCCGAAGTTCGCGCTTTTCATCCGTGAGTTCCCTTCGGTCGCGCCGTCCCTGTCTACTTCGGCACTCTGATTAGAGTATGCCAGAGTATCGCAGAACCGGATACTGACCTGTCCTGACCCGCTATTAACAACGTCTGTGGCGCCGGTGAACGATGGCGCACCCTGAAAGACGACGCTTCGTCGCGACGAACCAGCCTCGACCCTTCCTGTTCCGAGAGCGACTATCTGTTGTGACAACCGATCCTGACGATCGAGCCGGACCGTATCGAAGGCCGGGGACGAGCAGGTCTATTCTTACAGTACCGCTGGTGCGGTGTTTCGAATCGCCACAAGAGCAAGACCAGCTCGTTGATAGATCAGGCCGGGAGCGTTGCCGGGCCAGAACCCCGGTTTTCGCCCCCGGTTCTGATCCCCCGGAATGTCATGATGAATAGCTAATGCGAAAGAAAAGATTTCTTTGGTGTGATGCCCGGTGGGATTATCCTTTTTCATCTCGCAGGAGAGTGAAGATCTCTTCTATCAGGGCTTCGCGTTTGTCGGGTGGGAGGTCGCGGGGGTGGATAGTCTGTTTATCGGACTGAAGGTTCCTAAGTTCGGCCTCTTCGGCGAGGTACTGGTCTATGAGGCGCACTACAGCGTCCACCTTTTCGCGGGGGAGTCCGTCGCCGCCACGAGTGAGTCTGCTCCACATATCTCTGATCCCTTCGTCGCTCTAGGGAAACGAACTTCAGTAGCTTCATTCAGTAGCCTCAGTATATCTGCGTGTCGAGGTCGAGTCGGCGTTCAGGGTCGCTCTGGAAGAGCTATTATGGCCGCTCCTATGAGGGCGACGAGCGCGCCGAGAAGGTCGTAGCGATCCGGGCGAAAGCCATCCACGACGACGCTCCAGAGTATGGCGAGGACGATGAAGATGCCGCCGTATGCTGCGTAGACCCGTCCGAATTCCGGGATCGGCTGGAGGGCGGCCAGAACGCCGTAGAGAGTAAGCACGACGGCCCCGGTAAAGGCGAAGAGGATGGACTTGTCGGCGCGGAGGTAGGTCCAGATCATGTACCCGCCCCCGATCTCACACAGCCCTGCTAAGACGAAGAGCAGGAGTATTACGGTGGTTCGGTTCAAGGGACACCTCTCTCAGCTAAAATCGGTCTACCGCTACAGAATAGCTCAGACCGATCTCTAGGAGAGGGAGGTGCTTTCCTTGCGGCGACGGTCGAAGGAGCGCTTCTCGGTCGGGGCAAAGGAAGAGCCCTTCCAGACGTGCGGGACGATGTGGATGACCTCACGGTCGATCTCGACGAGGTTGAAGCTGGAGGAGCGGCCCTGCCGGAGGCGGTTCGAGATCGTCCCGGCGGTCGAGATGACGAGCCCCTGAAAACCTTCATCGGTGGTGTGGACGGCCTCCTGGTGGTCGTGGCCGCAGAGGATCAGCTCCGTGCCGAGGTCGGCGAACGACCTGAGAGCCTTATGCGTGTTCGACAGACCGTGACGACCGGAGGCGTCGCCCTTGATGGGGTTGTGGTGAATCATGACGATGCGGGCCGCGTCCGGAGCGGCTTCGTCGAAGGCCCGGCGGATGGTCTGCACGTCGCGCTGCCGGACGTGGCCTATCACCCCGAGGTCGCGCAGGCGCGTCGTAAGAGAGCCGCGGCTGATGCCATGGGCCGTGTTCAGGCCCGCTATCACCGCTCCGGGAACTTCGAGCGACGGGCTGAGGTTCTCCGAGATGTTCGAGGTGTAGCGCGAGTACTTGAAGTCGTGGGCCTTCTTGCGGAACGTGCTTGCGAAACCGAGGTTGCGAGCGACCGCTCCGAGCCAGCGGAGGTCGTGGTTGCCGGGGATGACTATATAGGGAGCCGTCCCCGAGAGAGATTCGAGGTACTCTCTCGCCTGCACGAACTCCCGGTTCGTGCAACGCTGGGTCAGGTCACCGGAGACGGCTATCGCGTCAGGGGAGAGGGCGTTGACTTGAGCTTTCAGCGCGTCGAGCCGCTCCGAGACGGCGGGCCGTCCGAAGTGCAGATCCGAGATGTGGATGATCTTCGTCACAAAACCAGATTCTACTAAATAACCCAAGTTGCCACTCACAGACGTTGGATGGAGAAAGCCAGAAGGAAGCAGACTATCTTCAGCTCGAAGCCCCTCGCCGTCACCGCATGAATCTTTCTGCAGAACATGCGGCTCAATTCGCCGAAGACCGTCTCTATGTACTGGCGGACGGGTTTCGCCAGAAACTCCGTGCAAGGCGGATGCGGTCGCTTGGAGTTCCTCTTGCT
>JBPCNU010000255.1:0-6734 GCA_051000975.1 Rubrobacter sp. | reverse complement strand
TTGACGTAGTTGCCCAAGTTGCCGATCAGGTCGCTGTTCACCCGCGTCTGGAAGTCGCGCCACGAAAAGTTCACGTCGCCCGTTTCGGGGAGCGTGGACGCGAGGTAGAAGCGCAAAGGGTCGGCCGGGAAACGCTCCAGAGCCTCGTGCAGCCACACCGCGAGGTTGCGGCTGGTTGACATCTGCATGGCGCGGCGTTCGTCCCCGACGGCCACGTCGAGGTTCATGAACTCGTTGGCGGGTACGTCGTAGGGGAGGATGTACGGTTCCTCGCCGCCTTCTGCGACGCCCATCAGCATCGCGGGCCAGATGATGGTGTGGAAGACCGTGTTGTCCTTGCCGATGAAGTGAATCATCTTCGTGTCCGGCTCCTGCCAATAGTCGCGCCAGCGATCCGGCTCGCCTATCCGCTCGGCCCATTCCTGCGTCGCGGAGACGTAACCGATGGGCGCGTCGAACCAGACGTAGAAACGCTTCTCCTCGAAGCCCGGCTCCGGTATCTCGACGCCCCACTTGATGTCGCGGGTGATCGGACGCTTCTCGAGGCCCGAGTTTATCGTCCCGAGGATAAAGTTCTTGACGGCGCTGCGCCAGTGGTTCTGACCCGAGATCCAGTCCTTCAGCCGATCGGAGAACTGTGAGAGATCGAGGTAAAGATGCGTCGTCTCCCGCACCTCGACCGAACCACCCGTCACCTTGGAGTGCGGCTCTATCAGCTCGTAAGCCTCGTACCAGTTGCCACAGTTGTCGCACTGATCTCCGCGAGCCTCCTTGTAACCGCAGAACGGACACGTCCCCTCGACGTAGCGGTCCGGCAGGAAACGGTCCTCCGTCGGAGAGTACATCTGCCTCGACTCCGCCTCGGAGATGTAGCCGCCTTCTTTGAGGCGTTCGTAGAAGTGCTGGGTGTTCTTCGCGTGGATGGGCGTCGAAGTCCGTGAGAAGTTGTCGAAGGATATGCCGAACCGGTCGAACGTCTCTTTCATGTGGTTGTACCAGTAGTCAACGACCTCCTGAGGGGACTTCCCCTCGCGCTCGGCGGTGAGGGTGATGGGGACGCCATGTTCGTCGGTGCCGCAGATGTAGAGGACGTCGTCACCGTGCATCCTGAGAAAACGCACGAAGATGTCAGCGGGGAGGTACGCCCCGACTATCTGCCCGACGTGCAGCGGTCCGTTCGCGTACGGCAGGGCCGACGTTACGAGGTAACGCTGTCTCTCTTCGCTTCCGTTCTGGCTATTCTGCGTGTTCTCGGTACTCTCTAGATCGCGCTCAGTCATACAGCTAAGAATAGCATCTTACAACCTTCATCCGATGCTACAGAACCGAGTGATTTTCGCTCCCTGTAAGACCTTTCCGCTACTTCCGGGCCTTTAGCTCGTACTCTCTGTAGTAGATGACCGATAAGAGCGAGAGGCAAAGTGTCGAGAGAGTATTCGGGTAACGGGTCGGGTCTCGTGATGGAGGCGAGCGACCTCACGAAAGTCTACGGGAAAGGCGAGAACGAGGTACGCGCCCTCGACGGGGTGGGCCTCGAAGTGGAGCGAGGAGAGTGGGTGTCTCTCGTCGGGCCTTCCGGCTCCGGAAAGAGCACCCTTATGAACGTCCTCGGTCTTCTCGACCGCCCGACCTCCGGCGGATATGCCCTCGACGGTCGCGAGGTCTCGAAGTTAAAGGGCGGGGAGCTGTCTCGCGCCCGCAGGGAACTCGTCGGGTTCGTGTTTCAGAGCTACAACCTCCTGCCTCGCCAGAGCGCCCGGGAGAACGTGGAGATGCCCATGATCTACGCCGGGGTCGGGCGTAGAGACCGGCGCAAACGCTCCCTCGCCGCACTCGAAAGAGTCGGTCTGGCGGAGCGGGCGCGGCACAAGCCGACCGAGCTCTCCGGGGGCCAGATGCAGCGGGTAGCGATAGCTCGCGCCCTGATAAACGAACCCGCACTCATCCTCGCCGACGAGCCGACCGGGAACCTCGACTCGGCCTCCAGCGAGAACATCCTGGGCCTCTTCCGGGAGCTTCACGCCTCCGGGGTCACGCTCATGATCGTCACCCACGACAAGGAAGTCGCAAGGCGCGGCGACCGGACCATCGAGATCCGGGACGGCAAACTCTTCGACGGAGCTGACGAAGAGACCAACGGCTCGAAAGGAGCGAGTTGAGGTTCTTCAGGATTCTTGGGATGGGCCTCGCGGGGCTTATCGGGACGCCGTTTCGCACCGCATTGGCGGCCCTCGGCATCGTTATCGGGGTAGCGGCGGTCGTCACGCTCACCTCGCTCGGGAACGGCATCCAGAAGAGCGTTTCAGGTCAGATCACGGACCTCGGACCGAACCTCATCACCATTTTCCCCGGCTCCGAGCAGGGTGGCGGCCCGTTCGGAGCCTCTGCGGAAAGTACCCTCACGACCGCCGACACGGAGCGCGTCGCGAACCTCCCGTCCATCCGGGCGGCGACCTCGAACGTCTCCGCCGTGGGTCGCATAGATGAGGAGAACGTCTCGCTCTCCGGTGTGGACCCGGCCTACCGCGACATCCGCTCCGTGAACGTCGTGGCGGGACATTTTCTCGACGGAAACGGGCAGATAGTCCTCTCCCAGTCTGCCGCGCAGGAACTGCTCGACGCTTCGCCGGAAGAGGCTATCGGACAGAACTTGACCATCGCCGGGCCTGCCACACCCGAGGCTACCTCGCAGGACGCCGTCTCGCAGGAGGCCACGCAGGAACTCCCGGAAGGTGTATCGCCGGAGGCCGTTGCCGCCGCTCGGGAGGCCGCCCAGGAACGGTCGGACGAGTCGGACGGTGAGGAAACTACTCCAGCGGGCGACGATGCAGGCGAGGAGTACGAGGTCGTCGGGGTGGCCGGGACGGAAGATGTCGGGTTCGGGCCACCCGTACCGGACACGTCGTACATCTCCACGCGGAACGCCCTCGATCTCTCGGGTGGGGACAATGTTGGTCAGATCATCGCCTCCGCCGCCAGCCCGGAGACGGTCGAAGAAGCCAGACGCGGCATCACGTTGGGGATCAGAGAAGCCCACAACGGGACGGAGGACTTCACCGTTACGACCCAGGAAGAACTCCTCTCGACCTTCACGGAGGTTACCGACCAGCTCAACATCTTCCTCGCCGGAATAGCGGGAATCTCGCTGCTCGTCGGTGGAATCGGCATCATGAACATCATGCTCGTCTCGGTGGCGGAGCGGACGCGTGAGATCGGGGTCCGAAAGGCTCTCGGGGCGACGGACTCGGACGTGCTGCTCCAGTTCCTCTTCGAGGCGGTGATGCTCGCCGTGCTCGGCGGGGCCGTCGGGATCGGTCTTGGCCTCGCGGCCTCCGAACTGTTGCCGAGGTTCCTGCCCGACCTCCCCCCGGCGGTCTTCGGGTTCGGGCAGATCGCGCTCGCCTTCGGGGTCGCGGCCCTGATCGGGGTCGTCTTCGGGAGCCTCCCGGCTTACCGTTCGGCCCGCCTCGCCCCGGTCGAAGCCCTCCGACGCGAGTAGCGGTTCCTGTTAACATCTCGCCTCTATGAACGAAGAAAACTTGCCGAACGTACAGTTCGAGAGGCTGCGTCCCGATTCAGAATCACCTTCCCGCGCTCACGCCGGAGACGCCGGATACGATCTCCGTGCTACCGAGAAGATCGTCTTGGAGGCAGGTGAGCGGACGCTGGTGAAGACGGGTCTTGCGGTCGCGATCCCGGCCGGATACGCGGGCCTCGTGCTGCCGAGGAGCGGGCTTGCGATCAAGCACGGCATCACCCTCATAAACGCCCCCGGTCTTATAGATTCCGGTTACCGGGGTGAGCTGATGGTCCCGCTCGTCAACCACGACCGCGTAGAGTCGTTCACCATCGAGCCGGGGACGCGGGTCGCGCAGCTCGTCATCGTGCGGGCCGAGGAGGTCAGCTTCATCGAGGTAGCATCGCTCGAAGGCAGCGCGGACGGACGTGGTATCGGCGGTTTCGGATCTTCGGGTGCTTAGCCCGTGATCGCAACGACGCACTCCATCTTCGGGGTCGCCGCGCTGGCCGGGGCGGGACTCGCTCTCGGCATAGAACCACCCGTGTGGGCCTACCCGGTCGCCGCCGTCGCCGCCTGGCTACCGGATGTGGACAACCCGCGCTCGAAGCTCGGCAACGGCCTCAGCCGCCGGAAGAACCCATTGCTAAACGGCGTCACCCGTCCGATTAGCTGGGGGCTGCGTGCAGCGTCTTTCGGCCTCTTTCGGACGGTCGGGCATCGTACTCTGACCCACTCGCTACTGGGGTTATTCCTTTTCTTCCTACCCGTCTATCTGCTGCTCGGGTTTTCGCCGGCGTTGCAGCTCGCGCTTCTGGCAGGCGTTGGCTCGCACATCGTGGCTGACGCGCTGAACACCTGGGGCGTGCCGGTACTGTGGCCGATCAAGAAAAACTTCCGGCTCATACCGCGTGGTATCCGTTCCGGGGGCGCGGCGGAACTCATCGTCGCCGCCCTGATGGTTGGGGTTTCGGCGTACGCTATCTACTCGGTGTACCCGGCGGTTGGAGAAACGCTCGGCCTGACGTTGCCGACTCTACATCTCCCATTCTAAGCCTCCTCCTCCAGGTACCGTAGGGCTTCCTGGCTCTCGGGGTGCGTCGGTTTGCCGCGCTCTTCGTTGTAAGCGACCGAACGCCGCAGCGTCTCTGCGACCGCGCCCCTCAGGTTCTCCCGAGAGGTCTCGCGTATCTCCTCGACGCTTGGATAGTCTCTTGCGGGTTCTATCTTGTCCGCGAGGTAAAGCACGAGCGAGAGATCGGTCATCTTCGCCGCCCCGACGGTGTGTTCCCGGACGGCTCGCAGGACTTCTTCGTCCCGGACGCCGAGTTCTCTTCGGGCAAGCTCCGCCGCGACCGCGCCGTGCAGTAGTTTCGTGCTTTCACGCTCCGGCTCGCCTGCGGGGAGGTTCCACTCCTCCGCTAGGCGCAGGTATTTGTCCTTCGGGAGTTCACGGGCTGCATCGTGGATCAGGGCCGCGAGTCGCGCTCGTCCGGCGTCTACACCGTGTCGTCCGGCGAGCAGTTCCGCCGTTCTGGCGACACGAAGCGTGTGCCCGTATCGCGTATCCGAGAGTCGGGAACGGGCGAGGGTATCAGCCGCTCGCAGTAGTTCTTCGGTAACGGGGAAGGTCATCGCTCGATTGTAGAATACTCGGGTCGTTCGGGCTCCGGTGAGCCGGAAGAGACGCGCTTCTACGCACGAATCATGCTTTATACAATGCTTTATACAGCTGAAGGAGAGGTCGGATGAGCAGCAACAGCATCGAGGAAATACGGAAGATAGAGCGGGCCGAGATCCTGACCATCGGGACCGAGATCCTCCTCGGCGACATCGTTGATACTAATTCGGCTTGGATCTCACGCAACCTCGCCGAACTCGGCGTGGGCATCTTCCGTCACACCACCGTCGGCGATAACCCGGCCCGCATCGTCGCTGCGATGCGCGAGGCCGCCACCCGCGCAGACCTCGTGATAACCACCGGCGGCCTTGGCCCGACCACCGATGACCTGACGAACGAGTGCCTCGCCACCCTCGCCGGGGTCGGCATGGTCGAATACCCCGAAGCCCGCGAACACGTAGACCTGAAGTTCCGGCAGTTCGGACGCACGCCTTCTCCTTCAAACTACAAGCAGGCGCTGTTCCCGGAAGGCACGACCCTTATTCCGAACCCGCTCGGCACCGCGCCGGGTGCGATGCTCGTGGCGGACGGTGCTCTCTTTGCCACCCTGCCCGGCGTTCCGCAGGAGATGCGCGGGATGTTCGAGGGAACGCTCGCCCCGCTCCTCCGAACCAAGAGCGATGGAATAATCGTCTCTCGCGCTCTCCTGTTCGTCGGGCTCGGAGAATCAGCGATCGCTGAGAAGGTCCAGGAGTTCCTCGACGCCGAAGACCCGACAGTCGCCCCGCTCGCCAGCCAGGGTAAGGTCCGGCTCCGCATTACTACCCGCGCCGTGACCCGCGAGGCCGCCGAAGAGAAGATAGCCCCGGTCGAAAAGGAAATCCTCGCCCGCCTCGGAGACTACTTCTTCGGCTACGACTCCGAAACCCTCGAAAGCGTGGCCGCCCGGCTACTCTCGGAGAAGAAGCTCACCCTCGCCCTCGCCGAGAGCTGCACCGGCGGCCTACTCGCCAAACGCCTCACCGATCTCCCCGGATCGTCCGCGTACTTTAAGGAGGGGCTCGTGACTTACTCGAACGAGGCTAAAGAGCGACTGCTCGGCGTCTCGCAAGAAACCCTCGCGGCTTACGGAGCCGTTTCGGAAGAGACCGCCCGCGAGATGGCCGCAGGCGTGAGGAAGCTCTCCGGCGCAGATTACGGCCTCTCCGTGACCGGGGTCGCCGGGCCGGACGGTGGCACCGAGAAGAAACCCGTCGGCCTCGTTTGGGTCGGCGTAGCGAACGAAACCGGCACGCAGACCAGGAAGCTCGATCTGAGCGCGTGGGCGAGATCGCGCGAAGCCATTCGTGAGAGGAGCGCGAACCAGGCACTCGACCTCCTCCGGCAGACCATCGAAGATTCCAGATAAAGCCCGGAAAAGCGACGAAAATTACATACGTGAATCTAAATACGTTGCCCGGAAAAACCACTTGTCTTGAGGGAATACGGGTAGTACACTGCTGCAAGAGTTGAAAGCACGCGAGAGGAGGTGATCCAGATAGACGCGCCGAGTAGTAGACGTGGGCATCTTTCGGAAGAGGTGGCTCTGACCTAGGC
>JBPCNU010000254.1:0-27811 GCA_051000975.1 Rubrobacter sp. | reverse complement strand
TATCCCGAGGTACAACATCAAAGGCTGAGAACCCGACCCGGACGCTGCAGCAGAGGCTTGGCGGGCATTCTCGTTCACGGCGTTGCCGCAATTTCCACAGAAACGAAGCCCGGCGCGAATCGGATGACCGCAACTCCCACAGAAAGACGAAACACCGCTCCCGGACTCGCTCAACCCGTAAATCCCCCGCTGCTCGTCGAAACGCCCTGTGCGGGACATTCTAGCAACAGCGGGCCATCCAGTGTAAACCTTTCTAGTGTGGACCTTGCATGTAATGTAAGCTTGGAACTAATAATGGACGATTCCTCAAAGCCTCAGCACCACCGGAGCAAGCACCTGGCCCACTCCCTGACGCTGCGCCCCCCGGTAAACTCGACCGAGCGTCTGACGCGGTTCATCTCGAACGCGAGGGTAGGTCCGAATCCGCATCAGGTAGACGCGGCGATGTTCGCCTTCCAGTCGCCGCCCTCGAAGGGTGCAATCCTCGCCGATGAGGGCGACTGTACAAACAATCTCACTACACCATCCTCGACCCACGATGAACCGCCTCACCGTCGTCACCAGCATGAGAGAGCTATGGGAGCGAAAGAAGTGAAAGGCTCAACCTTGAATAAAACCCTCGTCCTTGTCCCCGGCCTCCTCTGCACCGAACGGCTCTGGCGGGCTCAGGTAGAACACTTGCAAGACGACCTCGACATCATCATCGCGGATGTATCGCAAGACGATTCGGTGGCCGGGATCGCTAGACGGCTCCTCGATGACGCACCGGAGACTTTCTGCCTCGCGGGCCTCTCGATGGGCGGCTATATCTCCCTGGAAGTCATGCGGCAGGCCCCGGAGCGCGTAGAGCGGCTGGCCCTGCTCGACACGTCCGCGAGGCCGGACTCCGAGGAGCAGACAGAGCTGCGGCTCGACCTCGTGAAGCAGGCGAAGCGGGAGGGCATCGCCCCCGTCGCCCACGGGCTGCTAGCGCGCCTCGTCCACGAGAGCCGCGCGGAAGACGGAGACGTGGTCTCGGCGGTCGTGGAGATGGCGGAGGATACGGGTGTTGAGATCTTCGAGCGGCAGGAGAACACGATCATAAACCGCCCCAACTCGCGCCCCGACCTGCCGGGCATCGCCTGCCCCACGCTCGTCCTCTGCGGCAGAGAAGACGCCATTACCCCGCTCGAAGCGCACGAAGAGCTGACACACAACATCCCGGACTCGGAGTTGCGCATCGTCGAGCGGTGCGGCCACCTCTCGACGCTGGAGCGTCCCGGCGAGGTGAGCGAGATGCTCCGGAGCTGGTTCGTCCGCTAGCCGACCACCGATTCCCTCAAATCTGCTTCGATCTGCTCCAGGCTGCGGCCCTTCGTCTCGGGGACCAGGATGATGATGAAGGCGAGAGCGCCGACGGAGATAACGGCCAGGAGACCGAAGACGAAGGTGAGGCCGATGGCCGCCGCGAGCACCGGGAAGAGCAGCGACACGATAAAGTTCGCCCCCCAGTTGCCGATCGTCGAGACGCCCGTCCCCGCTCCGCGCACATTGAGGGGGAAGATCTCGGGGAGCATCACCCACATCACCGGGCCGAAGGTCGCTGCGAACGAGGCGATGTAAAGCAGGAGGCCCGTGATGGTCAGCCACGCTGGCGCGCCTTCGAGGCCGCCTACCGCGAAGCCTCCGGTCAGGATCAGGAGGCTTGCGATCATCCCAACGAGCCCGAAGACGAGCAGCGGTTTGCGTCCCACCCGGTCTATGAGGTAGATTGCGACGAAGGTCATCAGAAAGTTCACGAGGCCGACCCCGACCGTCGCGAGGATCGCGGTCTGCGTCGCAAGCCCGGTCTCGCCGATGATCGTCGGAGCATAGTAAATGATGGTGTTTATCCCCACAAACTGCTGGAACATCGCAAGCCCCAGCCCCACTATGAGCATCGGCCTCACGACCGGGGAGAGGAGTTCCCCGACCCCGGCCTCGCCGCGCTCCTGCCGCTCGACGCGCTGTATCCTCTCGACCTCGGCCTCGACATTACGCTCGCCGTAGATGCGCCTGAGAACCCGCTTCGCCCGCTCGATAAAGCCGTGGCTTACGAGCCAGCGCGGCGTCTCGGGTAAGAAGTAAATGCCGATGAACAGCCCGACCGAGGGAATGACCGCCAGGAGGAGCATGA
Source organism: Rubrobacter sp. (assembly GCA_051000975.1). Classification (GTDB taxonomy): domain Bacteria; phylum Actinomycetota; class Rubrobacteria; order Rubrobacterales; family Rubrobacteraceae; genus Rubrobacter. Next base: position 25,656 of record JBPCNU010000254.1, on the reverse strand, counting down.
TCCTCCACTCCTCAGACCCGGCCAGAGCGTAGTTGATGATGTACGCCAGCAGTATCCCGATCGTTATAGCGAGTTGAAACAAGGATGAAAGCGTCCCACGCACCGGCGCCGGGGACATCTCGGAGATGTAGAGCGTCACCATCACCGACGCAGCCCCGACCGCGATACCGAGGGCGATTCTGAACAGGATCAAGACCCACACCGCAGGAGCAAGCCCCGCCCCTATCGCCCCCAGAGCGAAGACGACAGCCGCGATCAAGACCACCCGCCGCCGCCCGAGCGTATCCGCCAGCCTCCCAGCGAACCCGGCCCCGACCATCGCCCCGACGAGCAGCGAACTCACGACCAGCCCCTCCGAGAGCGGCGAGAGCCCGAAGTCGTCGTCTATGAACGGCAACGCTCCGGAGATAACGCCCGTGTCGTAGCCGAACAGAAGCCCCCCGAGCGCGGCCACGAACGCCACCACGACGACGAACCCGGTGTTGTACTCTTCGTCCTGCTCCGCTCCGCGCCGGCCGCCCGTAACCTCGTTCTGCTCCACCTAACCCCTCCTCTCCCCGAGCCCGGGGAACGCACCACCAGCGACACCAGAAACTCCCACCTATTTACCCGCTACGGAGGCTGACCTACCCGACCGGGTAAGAGTGAAGCCTACTATCCTCGGTATCTGGGGATATACATTACCGTCGGACTCGTGTAGCCGGACTCCAGCCGGGGAAGAAATGGGGGATATGTCTTTTTTCTTTGATACCTGGGCCTCGCTGGGTCGCACGGTCGTCGTGGGCGCCCTCGCCTACCTGGCGCTCGTGATTCTGCTCAGGGCCTCCGGCAAGCGCACGCTCTCCAATATGAACGCTTTCGATCTCGTTGTAACCGTCGCCCTCGGCTCCACGCTGGCGACGGTGCTGCTTTCGAGCGACGTCGCCTTCGCAACCGGGGTGGTCGCGTTCGCGCTTCTTATAGGGCTCCAGTTCGCCATCACCTGGCTCTCCGTCAGGTTCCCCTCGGTGAGCGACTTCGTGAAAGCGGAGCCGACCCTGCTCCTCCACCGGGGCCGGTTCCTGAAGCGAGCGATGAGGCAGGAGCGAGTGACCGAGGCCGAGATCCTCGCCGCCCTGCGCTCCCAGGGCATCGCGGTCGTCGAAGACGTCGAAGCCGTGGTCCTCGAAACAGACAGCAGCTTCAGCGTCGTAAGCTCATCGAGTGACGGATCAGACTCCACCCTCACGAACGTCAGGGCCAACTCCGAGACGGGCTAGACCGGGCGTCGCAAAGCAGCGCCCCGGCGCGGAGACCCGGTCCTCACTCTACATTCATGTCACTCCTACTTACCTCCGGGCGAGCCTGCGACTCAGGAGCAGCATCGAAACGGCTCCGCAGGCTGTGATCGAGGCTCCAAGCACTGTGAGAGGCGAGGGACCGCCAGTATCGGGGACGGACTCCACGAAGCCCGTCTGTACGCGTGCGGCGTACTCATCCGAGCCGCTCCTGGGGTCGGTGGTAGCGAGCGCCTCGCCGGTCTCGGGGTCTATCCCTACGGCCTGGACGCGCGGCAGGTCGGCGTACTCGCCTTCGCGGGTTACGGTATGGCCCTTCGCTATAAGTTCCGACTGCTCGACCGGGGAGACGCGGGCATCCTCCAGGGACATCTCGGAGGGTTCGGCCTCATCGAGGCGGGCTGCGTCGACGGCTTCGGCGGGATCGAGGCCGAAGTCGAGGTGGTTCAGGGCGGCCTGGAAGGCTCCCATGATGATGGTCACACCCCCGGCGGCGCCCGTAACGAGCGTCGGCTGATCGTCCCGAACTACGATCAAGGGGTTTATGGACGACCTCGGGCGTTTGCCCGGTTCCAGCTCGTTGGCGGTCCCCGGTTCGGAGAAGTCGGTCAGCTCGTTGTTCAGGAGGAAGCCGGTCCCCGGCGCGACGACCGCGCTCCCGAAGGATTGCTCTATCGTGCAGGTCAGAGCCACGGCGTTCTCTTCCGCGTCCACGACCGAGAGGTGCGTCGTGTTCGTATCCGGGTTCGTATCCTCACCGCTCGCCCCGGAACCTCCGAAGCCGCCCGGCTCGTACTCTCCGGCCTCATCCATCGAAATGTCGAAGCGGCGCTCTCCGGCGTAGTCCTCGCTCGTCAGACCTTCCACCGGGACATCCACGAAGTCCGGGTCGGCGAGGTATTCCTCGCGGTCGGCGAAGGCTATCTTCTGGGCTTCGGCTATCTGATGCAGCCTCTCCGCCGAGTAGCGTCCCTGTCCGGCGAGGTCGTAGCCTTCGAGGATCTCGAGCATCTGAAGCGTCGCTACGCCACCGGAGGTCGGGGGCGGCATGGCGATGATCTCCGCCCCCCGGTACTCCCCGATGAGCGGCTCGCGCCACTTCGCCTCGTAGCCCGCGAGGTCGTCCAGCGTCATCAGGCCCTCGTCGCCGGGGTAGTCTCCGGCCTGTTCCATATCGGCGACGATTTCTTCGGCGATCTCGCCCTCGTAGAAGGCCTCCGGGCCGCCGGAGGCGAGGAGCGCAAAGGTATCCGCGAGGTCGGTCTGAACTATCGCATCTCCGGCCTCGTAGGGTTCGCCGTTTTTCAGAAACTGCTCGGCAGCCTCCGGGAAGAGCGCGAGTCGTTCGACGTTGGCGGCCATCTCCTCCGCGACCACGGGCTGCACCTCGACGCCGTTCCGGGCGAGCGACTCTGCCGGGGCTACGGTCTCTGCGAGCGACATCGTTCCGTAACGTTCGAGGGCGGCGTCCATCCCGGCGACGGTTCCGGGGACGCCGATGGTCTTGTGCCCGGTGAAGATGGTGTATAAGCCGTCCCCGGTGAAGGCGTCGGCGGTTATCGCAGCGGGCGCGGTCTCGCGGAAGTCGAGGGCGGCGGCCTCCCCGTCCGCGCCCCGGTAGACCATGAAGCCCCCGCCCCCGATGCCGCACGACTGCGGGCGGGCGACGTTCAGGGCAAAGGTCGTTGCGACGGCGGCGTCAATGGCGTTTCCGCCGTCGTTCAGGACATCGAGTCCGACCCGGGAAGCGGCGGGGGACTCCGTTGCGATAGCTCCGCCGGAGCCGCGTTCGGCCTCGCGGAAGTTCGTGCCGGAGAGGTAGTCGGTGGTCGTCTGATCCGTCTGGGTCTGAGCCGTTGCGGCGCTTGAGGTGGCACACATCAGGAGTAGTGGGATGACGAGGAGGAGCGATCTGAAGTATCTGGAATGCATATATTCTTCCCCCTCGGCTCGGCTATGAGAATCTCGCTTCCAGCTTAGATCACCTCGGGTTTGGGATCAAACAAGAAATATAGCTGCGAACGCTCCTCCGAGCGCCGCTCCGGCGAGCGCCTGGGCGAGCGTGTGTGCCTTCAGTACGACCCGCGACCAGAGAACCATCGGCAGCGCGAGGGCGAACGGGAGCCCGAAGCCTCCGAGCAGGATGATCCCGGCGACGGCGGCGTGTCCGGCGACGGCTGAGTGCGCGCTGGCCTTCCAGAAGAGGGTCAGGGCTGCTACCAGGGCTGCGGCGAAGCCCATCGAGAGGGTGAGTCGGAAGACCTCCGGTGGCGCGCCGGAGATGAGCAGGCACGCGAGCAGACCAATGAAAGAACCAAGCAGCACGACCGCCGGAACGAAACGTTCCGTTCGGGTCGAGAGCCAGAAATCCTCCACCTTTCTGCGACGCCGCATCCAGAGTACGTACCCGGCGACGAGGGCGGCAGCGAGTAGTTCAGGGACGATGTAGACGAGCACGGCGGCCGGAGTCCCCGAGTAGACCAAGGCCACCACGGCGTAGAGCGCGGTGAAGATGACGAACGGGTTAGCGACGTTCGAGACGAGGTCAGGGAGTTTTGGGGGAATCACAGTAGCCCACAGAGCCTCTTCGGTCGCTTCATCGAGGGTAGAATCTAGCACGTGGAAGGCTCTGAGACCCCCGGTTCACCGAAGGACGAAGCTCTGCGGCTCTGGTACGACCTCTCGCGGCTCTACTCGCGGGCGGCTTCGACCGCCGGTCGCTCCGCCAGGCTAGGTTTCACGGTTACGCTTATTGCAGGCGCGCTGGTGCTGCTCTCTGCGCCGCTCTTCGGTACGGGTTGGGTCGGGCCGTTCGCTCCGCTCATCCCCCTCGTCCTCGGCCTCGTCTCCGGCTTTGGGATGTTTCTCGCAGAACGCACGGCGATGCGCCGCCGGGAATCTTCCCTCGCCGCCGCGCTCGCTGACTTCGGGCTCGACGCCGGACGCCCCGGTGCGAACGGGCTTGCAGCCTACTACGACGCGCAGCTGATCCTGCTCCGCTCGGAGTACGAGTATCTGCTCGAGAAGAAGGCTCGCCGCAGCGCCCGGCTCTTCGAGGCCTCGTTCGGCTTCACCCCGGAGGACGAGTTCCGGGCCGGGCCACTGGACGTGCTGCCGGATTCACCGGGGATAGCGGCCCTGCGCGAGCGGTGGGAACGGAGGATGACCACTGGAAGAGAGCGTGCGCCGGAGGTCGGGCTGCGCGAAGACCGAGCGTACCGCTTCTATCCGAGAGAGATGACCATCGGGGCCGAGCGGGTCGTCCGGGAAGCGTACCTCACCATCTCGCTCGACCTCGCCCGAAACCGCTACGGTGTCCTGGACTTCGCCGCCGCACCGCAGAGCCTGCGTTCCAGAATAGAGCGAGAAGCCGAAGAATACCGGCGGTTGACGGGGATGAAGTAGCCACGGACTAAGTAGCTGCTCTACCCCGAAGTCTATGGGTCCTACGCGCCGAAGATCTGGAACGCGACGCCGCGCAGGGCGATGAGGCCGAGGGAGAGCGGGACGAAGCCCGTGAGCGTAACGACGAGGGCCGTTATGAGGGTCGTACTGAAGACGTAGCGGATGCCAATGACCATCGCCACGAGCAGCGAGTAGGTAATAGCAAAGGCACCGATAAACGGGAGCCAGGCAAAAATCATCCCGCTGAAGGCGTAGGCCGACATCCTGAAGAGTTGCCCGAAGCTCCCCACCTTCCCGATGAAGACCTGGATGGCGAGCAGGTAGACCCCGGCAGCCAGAGCCACGAACGCCGGATAGACGACCGCGAAACCGAGCCCTTCGATGGGTGTCAGGCCGAAGACCTCGCCCGTTCCGCTGTCTAGCAGAGCGGCGAAGAGTGGCCCCAGCACGACCGCCAGCACGCCGGAAATCACCCCGACGATGCCAGCGTAGATAGCCGGTTCCCTGAGAGAGCCTTCCGCCTCGAAATTCAGGAAAAACTTTCGCGGAGAGCCGAACACGGCGCGAAAAACGCCGAAAAAGCTCCCGACGGGATTGGACGGATCGAATTCTGGAGATATAGGCTGCGTAGGCTCTTGCATGAGCGGGATTATATACGTCTCTCGCGGGGAGCCTTGCGTAAAACATCACGTATAATCGAGCTAGATAGCCTGGCATCTGGTGGAGGATACCCGACAATGACCGGCAGCTTTTCGGATCTCACAACCTCGACAGCGTTCTCCCCGGCGATTCTGGCCGCTCCGGCTCTCCCGGTCGTTTCATTGACCGGTCTGGGCATCGCGGCGGTCATCCTCGCGTTCTACCTCGCCCTGAGGCGCGGCCTCGGCAGCCAGGCTTACCGGCTCAGAATGCTCTCCCCGGAGCGCATCGCCGCTCACCGGCCGGACGGCTCCGAGCGGTCTGTAGAGGCACTCGCAGCATCGATAATCGAGCGGGCGAACGCCATCTGTCAGGCCATCGGGGAGGATTCCTCCGAACTCCGGGCCGAGATGTGCGCGATAGGCTACCGTCGGTGCGCCGATGACATGATCACGCTTACTCACCGGATCGGCGTGGAGGCCGGGGTCAGCCCGCTCGCCCGCCGCATTCGCATGAACCGCATCCGCAAGAGGGCCGTCGAAGCCCTGGTTCGCGCCAGACGGTGCCTGCCTCCGGAGGCTCTGAAGGCCACCCGTCAGGAGAAGTAACCGTCAGAGACGGGTCAGATAGTCAGACGGCGAAGATCTCTTTTACCTCCGGGATTTCACGCCGGATCAAACTCTCTATAGCGTAGGCGAAGTCCAGCTGCGAGAGCGGACACCCCTTGCACGCCCCCATCATCTCTATCCCGACGCGCCCCGTAGCTTCGTCGCACTCCACGACGCGCGCGTCCCCCCCGTCGGCCTGCATCGCCGGACGGACCTTGTCAAGTGCCGTCTCGACGCGGCTTTTCAGGTCCGGGATCCCGTTCTCTCTACCGTTTGCCATAGTTCTCCATAAAGCGATTATAGCCGACCCGCCCGACCCGCCCGGAGGCGTGCCCCAGACCCAGCTGTAGTACGATAATTCCCATACGCAACACGACACACGAAACCTGCAACACTGAAAACGATGGTGGAGATCAACGGAGGCAATATGACGCTGGAGAACGGACGGGACCCCGAACGAGACCTTCTGGTAATAGCCGCCCCCGAACACGATGCGGCGGCCCTCCACCTCTCCGGCTTCCTCGCCCCCGACGCGGTCATCGTCGCCCGCGTCGAGGGGAAGACCTACCTCGCGGTCTCGTCTCTGGAGTACGGTCGCGCTACCAAGCAGGCGAAGGTTGACGAGATCCTCTCCTACGACGAACTGGGCTTGAGGGAACTCGCTCGCGAACTCGCCGGGAGCGCGCTCGCCGCCGCGTCAGCGGACCTGCTGAAGAAGCTCGGCGCGTCCTCCGTAACCGTCCCGTCGAACCTCGGGGTCGCCCACGCCGACGAACTCCGCAAACGAGGCATCGAGGTCAACCCGGACGGCGGCTACTTCACGGGCCTCCGCCGCCAGAAGACGAAGGAAGAAATCTCCTACATCACCGAGGCGCAAAGAGCCACCGAGGCCGCCACCGCCCACGCCGCCGACGTGCTGCGCGCTTCGGACGTGGCGAACGACGGAACGCTCGCGTGGAACGGCGAGACTCTGACGAGCGAAATATTGCGAGCGGAGATAGACATACATTTGCTGCGAAACAGCTTCGTCGCGGTGAACACCATCGCGGCGGGCGGCTCGCAGGCGGCGGACCCGCACGAGCGAGGCAGCGGGCCGCTGAAGGCCGGGGAGATGATCATCTGCGACGTATTCCCCTCCGGCGCCCTGAGCCACTACTACGCCGACATGACCCGCACGTTCATCAAAGGTGAACCCTCGGATGAAGCGCGAAGGATGTACGAAGTCGTCCTCGAATCGCAGGAAGTCGCGCTGGGGATGATCCGGGCCGGAGTCAACGGCAAGGACGTACACACCGCCGTCTCCGAGGTCATCCACACCGCCGGATACAAGACGCTCGTCCACGACCAGCAGCCCGGCAAACCTCTGACGGAAGGCTTCTTCCACGGCACCGGACACGGCGTCGGCCTCGACCTGCACGAAGGCCCGTCGCTCGGCACCCAGAACGTCGAACTGAAGCCCGGCGACGTCGTAACCGTCGAGCCGGGCGTCTACGATCCGGAGATCGGCGGGGTACGCATCGAAGACCTCGTCGTCGTCACGAAAGACGGTTGCGATAATCTGACCAGGTCTCCCAAAAGCCTCGCAGCAGCCATTGTTTAAGATTTCGCAAGAGAAGATAGAGGGAACAGAGGAGCGAACATGAACTCGAAGAACATCCGGGACGTCGCAAATTTCTCCGACGAGAAGATGCAGAAGAACAGCTTCTTCGACTCGGAGCGACTCTTCTACGATGTCTACTGCCTGAAGCCCGGCCAAGCCCAGAAGGTCCATGCCCACGATGCCTCGGACAAGGTCTACTTCGTCGTGAACGGGGCGGGCAGCTTTACCATCGGGGAGGAGACGAAAGAACTCAGCGAGGGTAACGCCGTCATAGCGCAGGCCGGGGAGAGGCATGGAGTCGCCAACGAATCCGACGCGGAGCTCGTTCTGCTAGTGACGATGGCCCCGCCGCCGACGCATTGACCTCCGCCTCGACAGACCCGCCAAACCCGCCGTACATCGTCCCGTTCGAGGGCGGTCGGGAGTGGAACCTGCCGCTCGCGCTCGTGATCGGCTCACGGAGCGCGCTCCCCCTCTTCGACGACGACGCAAGGGCAGCGCAATTCCTCACCTCCGGCGGCTTCGATGGCTACGCTCCCGTCGAACTCACCACCGAAGCTCTCATCGAGACGCTGCGTTCCGTCTCAAGTCAGGTCGAGTACATCGCCATAAACCCACCGCCCGCGGGCGAGGTCGGAACAAAGGTCAGGATGGGCGGCCTGACGGAACTCGCCGACGCCCTGGAGAGTAGCAGCGACGAGGTGAACCTGTTCGACTTCCTCGCCGTGCGGGAGGATAGAAAAGGAAACAGCAAGCTCTAAGCCCACCAAGTCTTACGCCGACCTTCGTCTTCATCTGCTGGACCGGAGAACAGGTCTTGCACGTCCGAAAATTGTTTCTGAATACTCTTACCCAAGTGCGACACATCGCGCTCAAAAAGAGCTAGTTCTCTCTCCCAAAATCCATCGTCTGATTCTGTAGTCGAGTTTGATCTAGCTTCGTATCCTTCGATGAAAGTCCGTTTGCCCATCTCTCCCACGACATAAGTAGTCGTTCCGTCAAAAGCAGCTCCTACTAAACCTCCAATGACCGGGACAGCCTTACCAAGGTTTATCGCACCGGTCTGACCGAACTTTGTGACCAGACGGAAGCCGACGGCTTTGTTGACTTTCTTTATCGTCTCGAACGAGAGGCGTTTGATCATCTGCTCCGTGAGCTTCTTGCCTATTGTTATTCCAGCACCTCGAAGCACTTTCGACGCAGATTCTCCACACAGGCAAACGTAACAAAACGTTCTGACCCGGTCATCCCTTACGTTATACCCAGCCATGTAGGCGATAGCAGCAGCCATTTGAAGCTGTATGTAGAAAACACTCACGAGGTTGGTCGGCAGAGTTATCGGCATCGTCACAAATCCGCCGAGACCGTTGACGAAGCCCGACGCAGAGGCTTTGGTTACTTGAAACTGTATGAGAGAGTCAACCTTTTCTTCTAAAGACTTATCACCCTTCATGTAACTTTGAGCGAAATCTTCTACAGAACCCATGCCCGGTATTCCCTCTGTTCCGGGTATGCCTTCGATAGCCTTGTCGTAGACGAAGTCGAGTGCCTTCATAAGCGCGGTCTGATCCAAAGCAACCCCATGCTTTCCATGAATGGATGATCTATAGAAACATAATGCACGCAAATGCCGAATGGATCAAGGGAGATCCACCCGGCTTCTTCGACTTCTTATGAAATTCTGGCTACGCCTTCAAACGCTCCAGATTTTCCTTGCGGAACTTGGCGACTTTCGGAGCGATTATGACCTGGCAGTAGGGCTGGGCGGGGTTGTTCTTGAAGTAGTCCTGGTGGTACTCCTCGGCTGTGTAGAATTTCTCGAACGGCTCTACGACGGTCACGATGTCTCCGCCAAAGATACCCTGTGAGTCGAGGTCTTTTATCGTCTCTTCGGCGACGCGCTTCTGCTCCTCATCGTGGTAGAGGACGGCTGAGCGATACTGGGGACCTACATCCGCGCCCTGACGGTCCCAGGCCGTCGGGTCGTGGGTTGCGAAGAAGACTTCGAGTACGTCCCGGAAGGAGATGATCTCCGGTTCGTAGGTTACCTGCACGACTTCTATGTGACCGGTGGTCCCGGCGCAGACCTGCCGGTAGGTGGGGTCGTCTACGTGGCCGCCGGAGTAGCCGGAGACGACGCTCTCTATGCCCCTGAGCCCGTCGAAGACGGCCTCGACGCACCAGAAACATCCGCCCCCGAGGGTCGCGACTTCGCGGTCTTGAGTGATGCTGGAATCTGACACTGAAATCTCCTTCTCTGCGTGTGCTGGACGGTAATTTCTCCGCCCGGCTCTCTTATAATATTATACCGCACGAAGGGGTGAAATCTTCGTGAAACCCCGGGGGTCTTGTGGCCGTATTTACCGGTGTGAGATAGGATTGAGCGTACTGTGGCGGCGTGGCCCGAGTATTGTTTCAGGGCCGCATACCGGAGAAGAAACGAGGCTTCGAGCAGGTGATATCGAGTACCCCGAATCAGCCCGGAGATACCCGGCGAAGCGTCGCGAGTGCGAGTGAGGAGCCCCGGAAGGGCATCCGGTTCCCGAAGCGGCTCTCCACGCGGTTCAGGGAGAGCTGGAAACGGTTCTCGGCGAGCCGTCCGGGCAAGCGTTTTCAGGATCGCTACGCCTACCGCAAGAGCCTTCGCCGTAAACGGGCCCGGCGGCTCATGAGGAGTGGATGGCTCAGGAAGTTCGACCTGGCGCGGGTGCTATACCTCGGCAGCGGCATCATCCTCATCTGCCTGAGCGCGATCGGTGGCTGGCTCCCGGTCCTGGGCTGGGGGACGGTATTCCTCGGTCTCGGTCTTATCGCGGGCGAGTTCCGGCCCGCCGCTCGCCTGATGGACTGGGGCGAGAAGCGCGGCAGGAAGCTCTTTCGCCCCGTCTGGCACCTCTACCTGATCCTCCCGAGATGGCTGCAGTTTATCCTGCCCCTCGCTATCGCCCTCGGAACCTTCGCCCTGATGGTGATGGTCTTTAGAGCTACCTTTACCGGTGGGTGACCGGCACCCCGCCGAGAACCTTCCCGTCTTTTTCCGTTTATCGGTTCGTCAGCCAGTTTGTTAATCGGTTCTCATACGAACTTTCGTCTGCGGTTTTCCCGGCCCTGAGTTGGGTAACCTTGTATCCGGCAGCGGATGTTTTGCAGTTCCGCTCGCAGGAAACCATTTGAGACTGAAAGGTTCGGATATGACGGAAGCAGGACGGATAGAAGGCAAGGTAGTAGCCATAACGGGCGGGAGCAGCGGTCTCGGAGAGGCGACGGCGCGGTTGCTCGCAGAGCGCGGCGCAAAGGTGTTTCTTGGCGCGAGGCGCGAGGAGAACCTGAAGGAGATCGTCTCCGGCATAAAGGACGACGGCGGCGAGGCATCTTACCGCATCGTGGACGTAACAGAGCGCGACGAGGTGCAGAGCTTCGTGGACGCGGCGGTCGAGGAATACGGACGCATAGACGTGCTCGTGAACAACGCCGGGCTTATGCCGCTCTCACCGCTTGACGCGCTCAAGGTGGATGAGTGGGACATGATGGTGGACGTGAACATCAAGGGCGTCTTGTACGGCATCGCGGCGGCACTGCCGAAGATGCAGGAGCAGCATAGCGGGCAGTTCATCAACCTGTCCTCGGTCGCGGGGCATGTGGTCTTCCCGAACTCGGCGGTGTATTCCGGCACGAAGTACGCGGTGTGGGCTATCAGCGAGGGACTGAGGATGGAAGTCGGGGAAGAAATCCGGACGACCACCATCTCCCCCGGAGCCGTGCAGAGCGAGCTTACAAGCAAGATCACCCACGAAGAATCCGCCGAAGGCGCCAGCGCGCTCGAAGACATGGCAATAGACGCAAGCGCCGTAGCCTGCGCCATCGCCTACGCCATCGAGCAGCCCGACGACGTGGACACAAACGAGATAATCCTCCGCCCCACCGCACAGGCTCTGTAAACGAAAGGCAGATCAGAAACACTGAGGCCCGGAATCGGAAGAGGCTCCGGGCCTCATCTTTTATAGAACGTAGCTTGCGAGCACGCTCTGCACGGCGTAGATGTTCAGGTTCTTGTTGAACTGTTTCTGGATCGGCACGGGGCTGCCCGAAACCCAGATCTTCAACTCCGCATCGAGGTCGAAATGCCCGGCGGTCTCCACGCTGAAGTGCGTAATACTCCGGTACGGCGAGGAATGGTACTCGACCTTCCGCCCCGTCATGCCCTGCTTGTCCACCAGCACGAGCCGCTTATTCGTAAAAACGAAGAGGTCGCGGATAAGCTGATACGCCCGCTCCACCCGCTCGCCGGGCGTAAGTATCTGGTTGAACTCACCTTCTATGTGCGCCGGATCTATCTCCGAGGCGTTTCCCATCAGACCGTCTAGAAATCCCACTGTTTAGCCTCTTTCTCTGTGTTATCTCAGGTGGTTTGCAAGCTGCATATCTTATCGAGGATCCACCCCTGACTGTCGGCGAGGTCTTCCAGAGGAATACACATCTCCAGAGTCTCCCTGTTTCTCTGCAGTGAGTAGACCCATACTGCTTCGGGGGAGGCTACGATGAAAGAGGCCAGCCCGAGCATGAGGGCGTACGATCTCGCCTGAGCAACGGCGGCTTCCAATTCCAGGTCGTAAGTTATCCTGAGCTTGGTTTCAATCAGGGTCAGCGGATTTTCTGGACTTCCAGTGAGCAGGTCTACGCGCCCCTTGATACTCTGGCTCCCGACATGGAACACACACCGGTACTCCCGCCGGTAATCCACCCCCCAGCCCTTCAGTACAGGCTCTATCTCTTCGTCCCTGAAACGGGCTTCGGACGAGAACATCCCGGACTTCCCGAGGCGTCCGGTCTCGCTGACGTGTGGCGGGAGTACCGAGTCAACCATCCTCCCGGTTATCCTGTTGTAGAAGGCTTCGGGAACGGGTTCCGTTATAACGCCCTGAAGTCTTTTACGAACGAGTCCCCAGTTGCCGAGGAGTTCGTCGTCACTCATCTTCGAGAACGAGTATGGCCCGATTCTAGCGGTTCGTTTAATGTCAACCCGGAACCCGTCCCATCTGCCCCAGGGGTCGAAGTACGGGTCGTCTGTGGCTCGAAGATGTCGGTTACCGCGCTGACGGGGGCTTTTCGGTACATGAGTACCCTGTCGCCCTTTCGCATGTCTTTCCTTGCAGACCACGTCAGGGGTTTGCTGGAGTCGAGTTCTGAGAAAAATTCTTCGCCCGTTGCCATGATCCAGAACCGCTCGTAGCTGCTCTTCCGCACGAATAGCTCACCGAGTCCCCGGTAGAGAAACCACGCTATTCTCGCATCCCGGCGCCGCAGGTCGAAAAGCTCCGGATACCGCCCGCCGAACAGACCGAGGATGGCCTCATTGAGACACAGGTATCTCTCGAAGCCCCTCTTGCCGATGCCGGAAAACGTCAGCCGCTCGAATTCCGGGACGGTTTCGGACAGGAGATCCAGCGCCTCGAAAATTTCACCTTCGAGCTTCGACACCCGGTAGTAGATATACTTCTCCGGCAGATAGTGATTCAGGACTCTGGAGATGAGCGTTACATCATCCCCGAAGTATTTACGCAGTTTCTTTACGAGAGACTTTTCGGTTTTCGGCAGCGAAGACGGCGGGGTGATTCCATCTTTACTGAGGGTTTCGAGATCCTCTGCGAGCGCAGTTTCGGAGTTGCTGCGGGGGTTGATCTCATCAAGATAGAAATCCTCGTTGTCTTCGGCGGCCTTCAACATCAAGCCGAGCAGAAGTTCCGTGTTCACGGCACTCATCTTTTCTTTCTGTTCATTTACGATTCTTTCCTTCGAGACGAAGGAGACGATTTACCTGCGTGAGCGGCGGCTCATCGCCGTACATTTCGAAACCCTTCTCCCGGAGCATCTCCTCTACCCGTCGGTTTCTTGCGAAATACTCCGCTTCGAGCCTTGCATCTTCTTTCGGGTTCGGCGAGACGACGCGCATGCTCTGTATCGCCTCCAGGTTCTGCTCTTCACCGCTCTCGTATGTTCGTGTATGCCAGTCATCCGTCATACGATGGCTGGCGTAGAAGTCGAGAAACTCACCCTTTTCATCCGAGCCGAACAGATAACAGATGCTCCACCCCGACTTCAGTACCCTCCCGCGCTCCCGCCTTGCGACGACATCTTCGGGAAGCTCTATCCCCCAGTACGAGAAGATCCCATCAAACCGCCGAACCGCATTCTCCACGCTCACCCCATCCTCTATCCGCAAACTCCACACCGTAAAGATACAAACCCGACTGGACGGAACTCAAACGAAGAGATCAACAAACACCTACTCTCGGGTATGCGATTCATCTCGCAGACTACGGACACACGCCTCACCCCGAACACCTGACACCTTAGGCAAGTGTTACCGCCGCGACAGTCACGAAACTTTAGTATCCAGTCGTGCTTCCTCTAGCCGAATATCTCCGCGACCGAGACTTTGAACTCCGGCACGGTATCCCCACAATCCAGTGTATTGTCGTCGCTAAAAACAGAAACTCTGCCTCCCGGATGGTGGACGGTCGCGGTCTTTTGACGGGGGTTGAGGATGATTACTATTTTTGTCCTGGCCTCTAACCAGTCTGAGACTTTCTCTTCTACTTCGGTGTAGGTGTCGCCGGGGGAGACGACTTCCACATAGAGGTCTGGTGCGCCGGGCCAGAAGCCTTCGGTCTCTCGAATCTCGTCGAGCCTTTCGCGGCTGATAAAGGCTGCGTCGGGGGCGCGGACGGTGTCGGGGTTGGTGGTGTTTTAAAGCCCGTCTCGGCGGCGTAGACCTCACCGAGACGGTTCTCTTCGGCGTGTCTGGCGAGCCTCCAGGTGAACCTGATGGCTATTCGTCCGTGGATGTTTCCGGCCGGGTTCATCTGGCGTAGCTCCCCCCGGACGAGTTCGTAGCGGAAGCCGTCGTCCGGCAGGTTAAGGAGTTCTCTGGCGGTTGCTTTTCGTCTGATGATCTCCACGACTCTCACCCCGCTGTAGCTCGAACCTGATGCCCCATTCTACAGCGGGGGGTCGGTCTGTCTAAACCCCCGTCATCTTGCTCGCGTCCAGCAGTTCGTCGAGTTTCTCTTCGGAGAGGTCGGTCTTTTCGCGGGCTATTTCCCGGATGGTCTTGTCCTTTTTGTAGGCTTCTTTGGCGAGGGTGGTCGCGGTGTCGTAGCCGACCTCGGGGGCGAGTGCCGTTGCGAGCATGAGGCCCTGCTCCACGAGTGCGGGGCCGCGGTCGGTGGCTTCGAGGCCTGCTATGCACTGATCCGTCAGGTTGTTGGCGGTGGCAGCGAGAAGGTCAACGGACTGGTTGAGGTTGTAGGCGATGACGGGGAGCATGACGTTGAGCTCGAAGTTGCCGCTCGCCCCGGCGTAGGCGACCGTCGCGTCGTTGCCGAGAACCTGCGCGCTCACCATCGCCGCGCTCTCCGCGATGACCGGGTTGACCTTGCCGGGCATGATGGACGAACCGGGCTGGACTTCGGGCAAGGAGATCTCGGCATACCCGGCCCTCGGGCCGCTCCCGAGGAAGCGGATGTCGTTCGCGATCTTCAAAAAGCTCACCGCGATCGTTTTGAGAGCGCCGCTCGCGAAAACGGTCGCGTCCATCGCACTCTGGGCCTGGAAGTGGTTCTCCGTCTCGCGCACTTCGACGCCGAAACGCTCCGCAAGCCTCGCGCAGACCTTCTGTGAAAACTCCGGCTTCGCGTTGACGCCGGTGCCGACCGCCGTGCCGCCGAGGGCGACTTCGGCCAGGTCTTCGGTGGCTTTGTTAACGCGCTGGATGCCGCGCTCGACTTGCCCGGCGTAGCCCTTGAACTCCTGTCCGAGGCGTATAGGGGTCGCGTCCTGAAGGTGCGTCCGGCCCGTTTTGACGACGCCGTCGAACTCGGATGCTTTCGCTTCGAGGGCGGCCTGCATCTTCTTCAAGGCGGGCAGGAGGTCTTCTTTTATCCCGATCAAGGTCGAGAGGTGTATCGCGGTCGGGATGACGTCGTTGGACGACTGGCCCTGATTGACGTGGTCGTTCGGGTGGACCGGGTCTTTCGAGCCGACCTCCCCGCCCGCAATTTGAATAGCCCGGTTGGATATGACCTCGTTGGCGTTCATGTTCGTCGAGGTGCCGCTCCCAGTCTGGAAGATGTCGAGGACGAAGTGCTCGTCGTGCTCACCCCGGACGACCTCCTCGGCGGCGGCTACGATGGCGTCGCGCAGCTTCTCGTCTATGACGCCGAGTTCGAGGTTGACCTCCGCCGCTTCGAGCTTGATGGCGGTGAGCGCCTGGATGAAGCGTCGGTTGAAGCGCAGGTCGCTTATGGGGAAGTTATCGAGGGCGCGTCCGGTCTGCGCGCCGTAGAGGGCGTCTGCGGGAACCTCGACGGGCCCCATCGAGTCTCGTTCGGTGCGGGCTTTAGCGTTCTCGGTCATCGAGGTTCCTCCGTCGTGGTCGGTATAATCTGTCTCTCAGACGAGCATTATACGAGAGGTGATCCCATGCATTCCGTTACCGACTCATCACACGATAACCTCACACTCGACCACGCCCTCAAAGAGTGGGCCGTCGCGGTGCGCGCCCTCAAAGAGGGCCGAACTACACTGGTT
Source organism: Rubrobacter sp. (assembly GCA_051000975.1). Taxonomy (GTDB): domain Bacteria; phylum Actinomycetota; class Rubrobacteria; order Rubrobacterales; family Rubrobacteraceae; genus Rubrobacter. The sequence continues at coordinate 9,538 of JBPCNU010000254.1, read as the reverse complement.
ATCCGCAAAGGCGGTATCCGTGAGAAGTCGTTCGCCGTCCCGGAGTCGCGGTTCCTGCTCCTGCCCGGCTTCGAGCACCAGAGTCCGGAACTCATCAAACCCGAGTACCGCGACCTGATGGACGGTCTGGAGCATCGCAGCGACTCCGGCCCCCTGCGCTTCACATCGTTCGTGGAGGTCGTCGGGGCGTACGAGGTCTCGGAGCAGGAAGAGCTCGACGCTCTTGACGAACACCATATGTGGTCGGCCGAATACGCGGAGAGCCGCTTCAAATGGCGTCCTAAGAAGCCGCTGACCGCGCTCGTACTCAAGGCTTACCTGTTAGCGGAAGAGGTCGCGCTGCCGTTCCGGGACTCGTACGGCGGGTGCAAGTCTTTCGTCTCCCTGGAGAATGTGGTGGGGGCGAAGGGCGTTCGTCCGGCGCTTTCGGACGCGGAGTTCGAGGCGGCTTCGGCTCCGGTTCTCGCTACGCTGAATGGGTTCGTCCCGGCGGAGGTCGGCTAGCATGGGCCTGAGTCCGGGCGCGCTGACGTTTCTGCTGCTCGCCGTCGTCCTTGTCTTCACCTGGCAGTCTATCTTCACGGCGAACAAGGACCTCGCGCGGGCGAAGGCGTGGGGAGACCTGCTGCGCCGGGCGTTGCCGTTCTTCGTCCTTATCGTGATGGCCTTGAGCTTGCCTGCGGTGCAGACCTTCGAGGGGAACGGGACGGTTGTCTGGATCGCGGTTTTCGCCGTTCTGATAGTCGGCGCTTCGCTGCTCGCCGCTCCGATGCTGGAGCGCAAGGCGAACCGAGCCTTCAAGAAAGGCGACTACGATGAGGCAGCCCGGATGTTCCGCGAGCTGGCCGAATCGCGGCCGCTGCCGCGCAATTATGCCTTTCTCGGGGCCGCGCTCGGGGCTTCGGAGAGATACGAAGAGTCGGTCAAGTCGTCCACTCAAGCGATAGAGAAAGACCCGGAATACGGCCTTGCGTACTACAACCGGGCCTTGATCCTCCTGAAGATGAAGCGCAAGGAGAAGGCCCGGCAGGATTTCCAGCGCGCCCTCGAAGCCGATACCCCGCGCCGCTTCCGTCAGGCGGCCCGGTCCCAGCTCACGGACTTGAAGAAGGTCTAGGTATAAATTGCTCCTGTACTCGACCCTCGCCGCCCTGACCCTACTCGCCGGGTTGACCATCGCCCTCGCGCTCCAGAATCGCGACCTGTTCAGGATCGGGGAATACCGGGAGTTCCTTGTTCGGATGACCCCGGCCTTCACGACCGCCGTCTTCGTGGCCGGGCTGCCGCTGGTCCTGGCTCAGGCTGATGTGGATCAGTACGGCGTCGTGCTGCTCGTCTACCTGGCCGGGTCCGCCGTCCTGACCACGATCGCGGCGAGGGCCGTCGCGCCGGACGAACGCCGGGCCGGGCGGGCCTTCCACTCCGGCGAGTACGAGAAAGCCGCCGAACACTACGAGGAGATGATCTCGACCCGCCCTCTTCCCCGCTACTTCTCCGCTCTCGCCGCAACCCGCGATGCGACGGGCGACCCACACGCCGCCCTGGAGGCCGCCGAACACGCCATACAGCGCGACCCGAAGCTCGGCATCGCCTACTACAACCGCGCCTCCGCCCTCGTCGCCCTCGGCGAGAACTCCCGCGCCCGTGCCGACCTCCAGATGGTCTTCCAGGTCGAAGCCGGCAAGAAACTAAAAGACGCCGCCGGAGACGCCCTCGAAACGCTGGAACCTCACTAGATCGCAACGCTCTAAGTGGCTACACTTCAAGCCCGCAAGGAGGCTCTATCCGGGCCTGTGCGACTCGCCGCAGAGCGTCACTCTGGGACGGTCTCTGCCGCCGCCTTCTCCCTGCGCCCGACCGGGAGCAGAAAGATCCAGTGCAGCAGCAATATAAGGGCGTAGAGCGTGAGCATTATCGCCGCGGGCTTCGTGTCTTCCTGCCAGATGAGCGGCCACTGCGGCGGTATCGTCTGCAGCGCGAGCAGGAAGAACGCCGGAGCGTACCGTCTCCGGGAGATCAGGAGGAGGATGCCCGGTACGAGGAGCATCAAGTAATTGTGCCAGGCGATAGGAACCGCGATAAGCGAGGCGGCGACTATCGCCCAGAAACCAAGCTCCGGGTCGCGCCGCGAGAGCCACGCGCTCAGGGCGATGGCGGCGATGCCCAGCCCGTAGGCGACTTTGACGAGAAATGGCAGCTCCACGAGGTTCGTTGCAAACTCGTTCTCCGTAAAGAGCCGCGCCGCCGCCGAGGGGAGCGAAGCGTTATCCCAGTAAGTGTTGAGCGGCGAGTTGGAGAGCAGCCCGAGCCAGTTTGTCGTCGTGCCGAAGCCCGCGACGACGGCCCCGGAGAGCGTCGCGAGTGCACCCCCGGCGAGCGTCGCAGCAAAATGCCTCCACCTCCCGCGCACGAGCGGCCAGAGGACGAGCGGCAACAGCGACGGCTTGAGGGCGATGGTGAAGCCAAGTACGAAGCCGGAAGCAACGCTCATCCCGCGTCGTTCCAGCAGCCAGGAGGCGACGAGGCCGAGGGTAAGGAAGGCGTAGATCTGTCCCAGAGCCAGCGTCCCGAAGAGCGGAGACGAGACCAGCACCATCGCGGTCGCAAGCGCGGACCATCCCCCGGAGGTACGCAGGCTCCGCGCCAGCCAGACCACGTACCCGACGACGGTTACTACCGTCAGCTGGATAAAGACCCGGTACGCCACTATCGGATCTAGGAAAGCGACGGGTGAGATGAGGATCGTCCACAGCGGCGGGTTCAGGTTGACGAGCCGGGCGTCGGTGTCGTAGAGATCCCGCCCGTACCGGTAAGCGTCCGCCGACCGCCAGAAGGTATCGAAATCGGCGTGAATCCGCATCTCGTCCGAGGAGATCCTACCCAGCATCCCCCCGAGGAATTCGCCGTAGATCCCGACTGAAAGCGCCAGAACCCCGCCCCCGATAACATAGAGAACGTAGCTCCAGAACTTACCTTTTGACCGGGCCGAAATCTTGCTCATGGCCGCACATCATACGCCGACCGGGGATACTTCGCGCACAGGTGAGACCCAGCGGGCGAGTGGTGGAAAAAGGAGCGGAGAGGGGGGGATTTGAACCCCCGATGCCGGGGCTACCGACATAACGGTTTTCGAGACCGCCGCATTCGTCCACTCTGCCACCTCTCCGCCGGGGAGTTTACCGCACGTCTCGCCTTGCGTCATTGGCTCGTCTCTTGCGGAATATGCTTCGCCTGAAAACGCTGGCTTGGGATAGATTTCGTTCTGCCAGGGTCATTCCATCTTGCCCCGAGTGGTGTCTGAGAGGTGAGAGACGAAAGAAATATTTGTGGGTGGTTCCGGGCCCGCCGCTACCTCGGCCACCGTAGCGAACTCGTAGCCGGATCTCTCCTCCGGCTTACGGGAAACTGGGCCGAAACGACCGGATCTAGGTTACGGTCGGGTTCGTGACCCCGGTCCACTCCGCCGCCGCGTCGAGAGCGATGTCTCCGAAGCCATCCCGAACCCCTGAAGATAGTCTGTCTCCCACTGCTCGAAATCCGGGACACCCCCACCGTAGAGACACCCCCTAGGAAAGCCTTTAGCCGCGCTTAAAACAATCTATCAGCCATACCTTAAAGTTCTACTTCAACCTTTGAGGTAGAATCTCCGCGACGAAGGAAGGGAGGGTGCGGGTGCTGGCGAAGGCGGTTGACATGAAGGGCTGGGATGCGCGGCGTTTCGCGTTGCTCTCTATCGCCGCTGCCATCTTCACCATCGCGCTGAAGTTCGGGGCGTATCTGCTTACGGGGTCTGTGGGGATCTTCTCGGACGCCGCGGAATCTCTCGTCAATTTGTTCGCGGCGGTAGCGGCGTTCTGGGCCTTGACGGTGGCGGCGAGGCCAGCGGACGAGGAGCACGCCTACGGTCACGGCAAGGTCGAATACTTCGCCGGGGGGCTTGAGAGCGCGCTCATCATCGTAGCGGCGGCGTTCATCCTCTACACCGCTACGGGACGGCTCCTGGACCCGGAGCCGCTACAGCAGGTCGGGCTCGGGCTCGGGCTTACGGTGGTCGCCTCGACCATAAACGGCGTGGTCGCGTTCACGCTCATCCGGGCCGGGCGGCGGCTGCGTTCGATCACCCTCGACGCCGACGGCAGGCACCTCCTGACGGACGTGTGGACCTCGGTCGGGGTGGTAGTCGGGGTAGCGGCGGCGGGGCTTACGGGCTGGTACTTCCTCGACCCGCTCGTCGCGATGCTCGTCGCCGTCAACATAGTCTGGACGGGGCTGCGGTTGCTCAAGCGCACGGCGAACGGGTTGCTGGACCAGTCCATCCCCAACGAGGATCAGAAGAAGTTCGAGGTCGTCCTAGACCGCTACCGCAAGGCCGGCGTCCGCTTTCACGCCCTGCGCACCCGTCAGGCCGGTCAGCGACGGTTTCTCTCGATGCACGTCCTCGTCCCCGGCGAGTGGAGCGTTCAGCGCGGCCACGACCTCTCCGAAGAGATAGACCGCGACCTGCGCGAAGAACTACCCGGCAGCACGATCTTCATCCACATCGAACCCGAAGAAGACCCGGTCTCCTTCGAGGATCTCGGCCTGGATCGTAGAACAGAGGCGTGAGAAGCTCGATGTTACAATGTATGATATGAATTACTCTAACCTTACCGAAGGCACTCTCCGATGTTCGGGCTCGGAGATACATTACTGGCTCGCCGGCCCGGAGGACGGACCACTCGTGGCATTCACCCCCGGCGCGACCATGGACCACAGGATGTTCGATTCTCAGGTCGAGGCCGCAACAGAAGCCGGATACCGGACGCTCACCTGGGACGTAAGGGGGCACGGACGCTCGAAGCCGATAGGCGACGGCGAGTTCACCGTCGGGGCATGCGCCGAAGACCTTGCGGCTCTGGTCTCAGCCGTCGGCCACGAGGAGGCCGTCCTCGTCGGGCAATCTTTCGGCGGCTACATCTCCCAGGAGCTCTACCTGCGCTATCCGGCGCGGGTCTCGGCCCTCGTCATCGTGGACTCGACCGACATCACCATCCCCCCGAACCAGCAGGAAAGGGTTATCCTGAGGCTCACCCGCGCCTTCTTCAGAATCCTGCCCGACGGCGCTCGCAGGAACCTCACGGCGAAGAACATCACCACGAAACCCGAAGTGCAGCGCTACGCTCACGAGGCGACGAGCCTGCTCTCCAAAGAAGAATTCCTGACCGTCTGGCGGGCGGTAACAAAAGTCTTCCGGGACGAGCCGGGACACCGCATACGGGTTCCCCTGCTCATCACGCACGGCGCGTACGACCGGGCGGGGACCATAGCGAAAGAAGCCCCGAACTGGGCCGCCCGAGAACCGGACTGCCGCTACGAAGTCATCCCCGACGCCGGACACAACGCCAACCAGGACAACCCGGAATATTTCAACCGCGTCCTCCTCGACTTCCTGCGCGAGAACGCCCCGATTCGGCGATAGCCGATAGACGGAGAAGCGATCGCGCCGGGGAACCCGCTTCCAGAGACGGGTTCCCCGGCTGTCTGTCAGTCGAGTTCAGGACTTCTGTTTCAGCGTCTTGCGGACCGCCGCATCGTACTCCTCGACCAGCCCCTGGTACTCGTCTACCTTATCCCTCGCCTCGCCGTCCAGCTTCTTCTGCATGGCGATAGTGGCGAAGCGCGTCCCGAGGTAGTAGGGCTTCAGCGTTTCAAGCGGCAGAGCGGGCTTCTCAGGCCGCACGGTCTCGTTTTCAGCTTCCTCAGCTGAGACGCTCACGGTCTTTTCGCTGTTCTCTGGCTCTCCCCCGGACTCAATCCCGTCGAGTAATTCAAAGAGCGTCTCGTTCGGCGGACGGTCAGAGAAGTCCCCGCCCCCCGAGTAGGCGTACCTGACCCCGCCGGACCCGTCGAGGACCACGATAGCGGGTTCAGAGACGCCCTCGTTCTCGTTCCAGAGGCCGAGGGTCTTTATAAGGTCACCCCTCGGGTCCGAGAGCAGCGCGAACGGCAGACCGAGTTTCTCGACCATGGGCCGGTTGTGGCTCGGCGGGTCGACGCTGATCCCGACCATCCCGAAGCCTCGTTCCTCGAACTCTCCGTAACTCCTGGCAAAGCTGACCAGCTGCCCGTTACAGTATGGTCACCAGTCGCCCCGGTAGAACACCAGAACCAGCGGTTTCTCCCGGAGCTTCCTGTAGAGTTCGAATGGCTCACCGTTCTCATCCGGCAGCTCGAAGTCAGGCATCCGCTGGTCTTTTCTCAAGGTCTCGCTGTTCTCGCTCATCCGCTACTTTCCAGTAGGTTGCACATAGATTACAATATATGCTTACCCGAACAACGAGGCAGCTACACAGTTTCACTATCTCCACCCATATCTAACCCGAAGAATACCCGGCTTCGTTCGGGGAATGTCAGGCTAGATCGCAAAACCTCTACTTGAGGTAGGCCTCGTTAGCTCTATCTCAACATTGAGTGTTAAGTTGAGGTGGATGTTGGCATTGAATCTTTGCTCGATCTTGCGAGAGTTGAAAAGTATGAGATATTAAAAGTGAGGTCCGGGTCGGAATCGAACCGACAAACAAATCCTTGGCAGGGAAACGACCTTTACCATTCGGTCACCGGGCCATAATCAATGAGGTCGGTAGCTACCAACTACCGACCTCATCTTCTTTGCTAACTACACTTGGAGTAGCCGCAGGAGTGACAGGTTACGCAGCCCTCCTGCCTCGTGAGGCCGCTGCCGCAGTCCGGGCAGGCCCCGACCACCGGAAGCTCGAAGGTTTCGCGCGCCGCGGTCTCGTTCTCGACGAGGTAGTGCTCACCCATCGCCTTCGCAACGCCGTCCGGCACGGAGAGAACGGCGTTCGGGCCGAAGCCGTAGGGGTGGCCGTCCTGGATGCCCCCGGAGCTGGTGGATGACTTCTTCCGGCTTCGCGCCGTGGGTCATGGCGAGGGAGATCATCCTCCCCAGAGCGTCCGAGAACGCCGCCGCCGTGCCACCGGGCTTGCCGATTACGACGAAGCACTCCCGAGGTCCGAACTCGTCGTCGTTCATCGTGACGTAGAGCGGCCCGTGACCCGTCGTGAGCTTCTTTGTAACGCCGGAGAGGGTCTTCGGGCGACCGTTGCGCGCCTCCGCAAGAGACACGTGCCGGACTTCTTCTGCGGCGGGAGCCTTTGTCGCGCCGGTCGCGCCGGTCGAGAGAACCTGCGCGTCCCGCGATCCGTCGCGGTAGACCGCAACGCCCTTGCAGCCCGTCTCGAAGGCCATCATGTAGGCGTCCTCCACGTCCTGCGGCGTCGCCTCGTTCGGGAGGTTGATGGTCTTGCTTATCCCCCTCGAGGTGTACTTCTGGAACGAAGCCTGCATCCTGACGTGCCACTCTGAAGATATATCGTGCGAGACGACCCACGCGCTCCGCACGTCCTCCGGCACTTCCTCGATGTCGCGGACGGAACCGTGTTCGGCGACCTTCTTCATGAGTTGCTCGGAGTAGAAGCCGCGCTCCTTGGCGAGCCTCACGAACTCCGGGTTCACGTCGGGCATCTCCATGTCCGCCTGACGCCGCATGAACGCCACCGCGAAGAGAGGCTCGATGCCGCCGGAGCAGCCCGCGATCATGGATATAGTCCCCGTCGGGGCGATGGTCGTGACGGTCGCGTTGCGCGCCCGGTGGCCGCGTGCTTCGTGCCGCGAACCCTCGAAGTTCGGCATCACACCGCGTTCCTCGGCGAGCTTCTTCGACGCGACCCACGCCTCGTCGTCAACGAACTTCATCATCTTCTCCGCGAAGGCGAGGCCCTGCTCGGAGTCGTAGGTGATCCCAAGCTGTATCAAAGCGTCGGCAAATCCCATCACCCCGAGGCCGATCCTGCGGTTGCCCCGGCTCATCGCGTCTATCTCGGCCAGCGGATAATTATTCATCTCGATAACATTGTCGAGGAACCTCACCGCCGTGTGAACGGTCTCGCGCAGGGCGTCCCAGTCTATGCGGACCTCCCCGGCGGTATTGCCGTCCGCGAGGCTCGCATCGGAGCCGTCGGCGGAGCGCACGAAGCGTTCGAGGTTGATGGAGCCGAGGTTGCACGAGTCGTAGGGCGGCAGGTGCGCCTCGCTGCACGGGTTCGTTGATTCGATGGGGAACTGCGGCGTCGGGTTGTCGCCGTCTATCTTGTCTATGAAGACGACGCCCGGCTCGCCGTTCAGCCACGCTCCGCGGATGATCTTCTCGAACAAACCGCGCGCCTTGACGGTCCTCATCACCCGTCCGTCACGCGGGTTCTTCAGGTCGAAGTCGGAGTCGTTGCGCACCGACTCCATGAAATCGTCTGTGATGGCGACGCTTATGTTGAAGTTGTTGATCTTCTCGTTGTCGTTCTTGCACTCGATGAACTCTTCGATGTCCGGGTGATCCACACGTAGAATCCCCATGTTCGCCCCGCGCCTGGTCCCACCCTGCTTTATGTGCTCCGTCGAAGCGTCGAAGACGGCCATGAAGCTGACCGGCCCGCTCGACACGCCCATCGTGCTTTTCACGATGTCGTTCTTCGGGCGCAACCGGCTGAAGCCGAAGCCAGTGCCGCCGCCGGACTTGTGGATAACGGCCTGGTGCTTGAGCGTGTCGTAGATGCCGTCTATCGAGTCCTCGACGGGAAGCACGAAGCACGCCGAGAGCTGCTGTAGCTCGCGCCCGGCGTTCATCAGGGTCGGGCTGTTCGGCATGAACTTCCGCGTCAGCATCATCTGAAGGAACTTCTCGTTCGACCGCTCGTAGAGAGCCTGCGCTTCGTCTTCCGTCAGGCCGCTCGTCTCGCGGAAGCGGAACTCGCCCTCGGCGATGTTCGACGCCACGCGCCGGAACATATCTATCGCCTCTTCGAGAACCTCGCCCTGCTCGTTCTTTATCAGGTAACGCTTGGCGAGAACCGCCTTCGCATTGTCCGAAAGATCAATATCCGTAAGACGCCCCGACACCTTGCTCCGATCCAAATCCACTACTTCTTTCCTCCCTGATTTTACCGCTGTACTTAGCTGTAACCAATACCTGAACTTGCTGCTTTATCTGGCTGCTTTACGCACCGGGGGCTCTCACCTCTCCCCGACGGACGCAAGCCTCACCAGCTCCGAGCGGAACTGATCCACATCGGTGTACTGCCTGTAGACGGACGCGAACCTGAGGTACGCGACCATGTCCAGCCGCCTGAGGCGGACAAGTACCATATCACCCAGCCGCCGCGACGTTACCTCGTGCCGGCGCCTCTCACGAAGCTCGGCTTCGATCTCATCTACAAGGTCCTCGACCTGCTCCGCGGATACTCGCTGCTTGGCACAGGCTTTCACCACACCGGAGAACAACTTCTCCCGGTCGAAGGCCGCCTTGCCACCATCCCGTTTGAGTACGACCAGCCGAATCGGCTCCCTGCGCTCATACGTCGTGAACCGCTTCTCGCACCCGGGTGCGAGACATTCTCTGCGCCTGCGAACCGCATCCTTCGCCTCCGAGAGCCGCGAATCTATGACCTTCGTGTCTTCGTGATCACAGTACGGACACTGCACCTC
>JBPCNU010000253.1:0-4140 GCA_051000975.1 Rubrobacter sp. | reverse complement strand
GAGGTTCTTTGTCTCGGGCGGGGCGAAGCTCGACGGTGAGGTCGGAAAATTCTTCCACGCCGCCGGGATCAAGGTGATGGAGGGCTACGGCCTCACCGAAACCTCGCCCGTTATAGCGTGCAACCGTCTCGACTCGGTGCGCTTCGGGACGGTCGGAAGGCCGCTCGAAAACCTTGAGGTGCGCATCGGGGAGTCCGGTGAGGTGCAGGTAAAGGGGCCGAGCATCTTCGGCGGCTACCTCGGGCTGCCGGAGACCAACGAGGAGGCGTTCACCCCGGACGGCTTCTACCGGACGGGGGACATCGGGGAACTCGACGACGAGGGATATCTGACGATCACGGACAGGCTCAAGAACCTTATAGTCCTCTCGACCGGCAAGAATATTGCCCCCCAGCCCGTCGAGGCCGCGCTTGCAACGGCGAAGCATATCTCGCAGGCCGTGGTTATTGGGAACGGAAGGAAGTTCGTATCGGCCCTGATTGTCCCCGACTACGAAGCGGTCAGGAAATCCCTCGGGACGCAGAGAAGTGACGGAGAACTCTCCGGGGACGAGCGTACTGTTGAGCTGGTGCAAAGAGACATCGAAGCGGCATGCGGGAAGTTCTCTTCTTACGAAGTCCCGAAGAAGTTCGAGTTGCTCTCGCGGGAGTTGTCGCAGGAGGAGGGTGAGTTGACGCCGACCCTGAAGGTCAAGAACCGGGTGGTTGCGGCGCGGTACGAGGAGTCCATAAGGAAGCTCTACTCGTGAGCGAACCGTCCGGCGCGATCACGAAGACGACCGCGACGCCGAAGGAGCTTTTCCTGGGCGAGGTCAAGTCCAAGGACATCTTCCCGGTGCTTATACTGCACATGGTCAGCGTCAAGCCGGAGTACGGGAACTCGATCATCCGCAAGATGAAGGAGATGTCGGACGGGGTGATGGTCGTCTCCCCGAACACGGTCTATCCGCTGCTCCGGCGGCTCGAGGAGAAGGGTTATCTGACGGCGAAGTGGGAAGACCCGGACACCCGGACGCGGCGTTTCTACACCATCACCCCGGCGGGGGAGGCGAAGTACGCGGAGATAAAGGAGCGTTTCGGGGAGCATCTAACACGCGTGAGAAGGGCCATAGACTCCATCGAGCGGGAGCTTTTCGAGAGGTGAGCGGGTCAGAGGAGTCGTGGAGGACGTGGTTCTACCGGCTCGGCATCAACGTCTATCCGTCTTACCGGGGGAGTGGCGGTCGGGTGAAGTACATTGCCCCGGATTGGCGGGAGGTTCGGATAGAGTTGCCGCTGAACTGGCGCACGAAGAACAACGCCGGGACGATCTTCGGCGGCTCGCTCTACTCGGCGATAGACCCGTTCTACGCGCTGATGGTCGCAAAGAACCTCGGACGCGAGTACGTCGTGTGGGACAAGGCCGCGAAGATCCGGTACCGCAGGCCCGGCGACGGGAAGTTATATGCGAGGTTCATCCTCAGTAGGGAGGACATCGAGGGGCTCAGGGATGAGATGGAACATCGAAGGTCCACCGACCGGGTATATACCGTTGAGTTGGTAGACGGAGAAGGGGACGTGAAGACGCGCATCGAAAAGACCATCTACGTCGGGTGGCGGGACATGAGCCGCTTCGACGACGCAGAGCAGAGACGTGGGTTCGTACACGAAAAGGAGGCAGGATGAGGCAGATCAGGAAAGTAGCAGTTCTCGGAGCGGGCACGATGGGCGCGGCGATAGCGGGCCACTGCGCCAACGCCGGGCTGGAAGTGGAACTACTCGACATCGCCCCGGACGAAGGCGACAACTACGCCGTCGTAAAGGGCGGTTACGACAGGATGAGCAAATCCAGGCCGCCCGCGCTGATGGCGAAGTCCGTCGCCGACAGGATAAGACTAGGCAACTTCGAGGACGACTTCGACCGCATCGCCGACGCCGACTGGGTAGTCGAGGCGATCATCGAGAAGCTACAGCCGAAGCGGGAACTCTGGGAACGCGTCGAGGCGACGGCGAAGGACGACGCTATCCTTTCGTCCAACACGTCGGGGATACCACTGCATCAGGTCTCCGAGGGACGCTCGGACGGGTTCAAGAGGCGGTTCCTCGGGACGCACTTCTTCAACCCGCCGCGCTACCTGAAGCTCCTCGAAATAATCCCGACCTCGGATACCGATGCCGAGGTAGTGGAGTTCGTCCGGACCTTCGGGGAGCGAGTCCTCGGCAAGGGCGGCGTCATCGCCAAAGACACTCCGAACTTCATCGGCAACCGTCTGGGAAGTTTCGCCGGGATGCAGTCCGTCACCTACGCCTTCGAAAACGGCTACACGACCGAGGAGATAGACGCCATAACCGGGCCTCTGGTCGGCCATCCGAAGACCGCGACCTTCCGGCTGAACGACACGGTGGGGCTGGATATCGCCGTCGGCGTTGCGGAGAACCTGTACGAGGCCGTCCCGGAGGACGAATCCCGTGAAGACCTGAAGCCGCACCCGAAGCTGAACGAGATGCTGGAGAAGAAGCTTCTCGGCAATAAGACCGGGAGCGGTTTCTACAAGCGGGACAAACGCGACGGGAAGACCGTCTTCGACGTGCTCGACCTGGAGACTTTTGAGTACAGGCCCGCCGAAGACCCGGACGTGCCGTTAGTCTCTCAGGCGCGGGAGCAGGGCGGCCTCGCCGAGCGTCTGCGCTACATCATGGACAGCGCGGAGAAGGACCGTCACGCGAAGTACCTGCGCGACACGATGCTGCCGTACCTCGCATATTCCGCGAGGCGCATCCCGGAGATAAGCGACACGCTCGTGGACGCCGATCACGCGATGGAGTGGGGCTTCGGGCATAAAGCCGGGCCGTTCAGGACGTGGGACATGCTCGGGGTCGAGGAGACCGTCAACCGGATGAAGTCGTTAGACATCGAAGTCGCCGACTGGGTTGAGACGATGCTCGGCGCGGGCAACGAGAATTTCTACAAGACCGACGAGAGCGGCCACGAGCTTGCCTACAGCCCGGTCAGCGAGAAGTACGAGGCCGTCTACGAAGACCCGATGGTTGTGTCGCTCGACGCGCTTCGGGACGAGGGGAAGGAACTCGAGCGCAACGATTCCGCCAGCCTCCTCGACCTCGGGGACGGGGTGCTGTGTCTGGAATTCCACTCGCGGGGCAACTCGATAGACGGGAGCACGCTCGAGATCGGCAAGAAAGCACTCGCCGCGCTGGAGCGGGACGACGTGGTCGGCCTCGTCATCGGGAACGAGGGGCAGAACTTCTGCGTCGGGGCGAACCTCGGGGAGGTTGCGTTCGCGGCGAAGGGCGGGATGCTCGGCATGATCGAGAAACGCGTCACCGCGCTTCAAGACCTCCTGATGGCCTTCAAGTACGCCCCGAAGCCCGTCGTCAGCGCGCCGAAGGGCCAGACGCTCGGCGGTGGGCTCGAGATCTGCCTCCACTCCGACCGCGTCGTGGCGGCGGGGGAGACGTACATGGGCCTCGTCGAAGCGGGCGTCGGCCTTATCCCGGCGGGCGGCGGCACAAAGGAGCTGGCCCGGCGTCTCATCTCCGAGCGGGTCAGGAACGCGCCGGACGCCCCGGTGCTGCCGTTCCTGCAGAAAGCCTTCGAGACGATAGCGATGGCGAAAGTCTCGGCGAGCGGGTTGGAGGCGCGAGAGATCGGCTTTTTAGACGAAGACGACCGCGTGGCGATGAACCCGGAGCATCTGATCTCAACGGCGAAGCGCGAGGTGCTCGACCTCGCGGACGGCTACGCCCCGCCGGAGAAGGGCGCGAACGTCTACGCCGCCGGACGCTCGGCGCGGGCCGCGCTCGAAGTCGGGGTGAAGTCTCTGCAGTGGGGTCGCTTCGCCAGCGAGTACGACGGCGTCGCGGCCGGGGCCGCAGCCAGGGTACTGACGGGCGGCGACCTCACGCTCGGCCAGTGGGTGCCGGAGGAGCACCTCCTGAAGCTGGAGCGCGAGGGCTTTATAAAGCTGCTCGAAAACAGCCAGACCCACGACCGCATCGAGGCGATGCTGAAGACTGGTAAGCCGCTTCGCAACTAGCCGCCAGCGGGCAACCTAAGGTCCATAAGACGGACGACATCCGAATGAGGAGAGAAACATGAGAGAAGCAGTTATCGTCAGCGGAGCAAGGACGGCGGTGGGGCGCG
>JBPCNU010000252.1:0-4327 GCA_051000975.1 Rubrobacter sp. | reverse complement strand
GTCTGTGGGTCTGGAGGGATTCCGGGGCCAGCCGGGCGGAGGTGGGTTGAAGGAGGCGCGAGCAACGAGTTCGCCGTTGGACCACTCGGCGGCGAGGGAGCAGAGCATCTCAGTGACGAGCGGGGCTATGAAGTCTTCAGGCTCGGTGACGAAAGCGTAGAGAGCGTAGTCCCGGAACCAGGGGGCGTTCAGAAGGTAGGTCTTTATCCGAGCTTCGTCCATACCGTCTTCCAGCATGAGGGCGTAGGCGAAGATGCGTTTGCAAGCGTGCCAGGCGGATTTCTCCGGGTCATCGAGCCAGCTCTCGTAGCGAGCGAGGGCGCGGGTGGCGATCCGGGGAAATTCTCTGGTAGGTGGACCGTGTCCCGAAGAGGCCCACTCGACCTTGAGCGACATGAGCCGCCTTATCGACTCCATCGCCCGTTCGGTGGCCCCGACACCCTCGCGAAATGGTCCGACCCACGCTACATCGTCGGAGTGAACGGCGTCCCCGGAGATGAGGACGCGCTGCTCCGGCGCGTAAAAAGAGAGGTGTCCGAGGGTGTGGCCGGGTGTCTCGATGACCTCCAGCAGCACACCGCCCGCGTCTATCCGGTCGCCGTCGGAGAGAGGACGGGTGACGGTGTAGGCTTCTATCGGCTGGTCCAGCCACCGAGCTGAACACGCCTCCCGGTCGCGTCGGTTGACCATTGCGGCCTCCCAGCGATGCGCCGCGACAGGAGTTCCGTATCTTTCCTGAAGCGGGCCGTTCCCTCCGGCGTGGTCGCAGTGATAGTGGGAGTTGGCGATGAGTGTGACTTCCTCTGGCGCAACTCCGGCCTCCCGAAGAAGATGCTCCGTCTCTCGAACGTCACCACCGAAACCGGAATCCAGAAGCACCGGGCGGTTCCCCTTCACGAGAACCATGTTCGCGCTCGGGAAAGAACGCCGGAAGAATACGAACGGCGGTGGCGTCCGAGGAGCCTCGCTCACGCTGACCCGTGGAAAAGCCCCCGCGACGTCCCGTCCCCATGGCGAAGCGGAGAGTTCGGGAAGGTCGCGGAGGCGATCATTGCGGGCTCAGCCTGCGAACGGAGTCTCAGACGTTAGCCGTTCAGTACGTTCACGAGTTCCTGCACCGCGTCCGCACTCGTCTTCAGTTCGGCCTTCTCGGCGTCGGAGAGATCGAGTTCGATTATCTCTTCTATACCCCCAGACCCCAGCTTCACCGGAACACCGACGTAGAGGCCGTCCACACCGTATTCACCCTTGAGATACGCGGCGCACGGGAGAATGCGCTTCTGATCCAGGAGGATGGAGTCAACCATCTCTACCGAAGCCGCCGACGGTGCGTAGAACGCGGACCCGGTCTTGAGCAAGCTGCCGATCTCGGCCCCACCGTCGCGGGTGCGCTGGACTATCGCCTCGACCCGCTCTTCCGGGAGGAGTTTCGTGATCGGCACCCCAGCGACCGTCGCCATGCTCGGCAGCGGAACCATCGTGTCGCCGTGACCGCCGAGGACTATGGCGTTGACCTCGCGCACCGAGACCCCGACTTCCTGGGCGATGAACGTTCGGTAGCGGGCCGTATCTAGGATGCCCGCCATCCCGACGACCCTCTCTCGCGGGAAGCCGCTCGCTTCCAGAGCGACGTGGCACATCGCGTCAAGCGGGTTCGCCACGACCACGATTATGGCGTCGGGTGAATGCTCGACAATGCTCTTCGTAACACTGCCAACGATGTTCTGGTTCGTCTCCAGCAGGTCGTCGCGGCTCATCCCCGGCTTGCGCGGGCTGCCCGAGGTGATCACTACGACATCGGAGTTCGCAGTGTCGGCGTAGTCGTTTGTCCCCGTAACCTGCGAGTCGTAGGCGTAGATGGGACCGCTCTGGAGGATGTCGAGAGCCTTACCTTGCGGCAGGCCTTCCACGATGTCCACGAGAACCACATCACAGTAGTTGCGCTCCGCGAGCCTCTGGGCCGTCGTGCCGCCGACGTTGCCGGCACCAACCACCGTCACCTTCTTCTTCGACATAAAACTCCTCCTGAAATGCTGGGTGTTGCCTGTTCGGTCAGTATGCTCAGACGATATGATAGGTGAATCGGGGAGGTTTTGTCGGAGAGGCACGTAGGGTGCAGGTAAAGTCCGCCGGGCGCAACCCTTCACATCGCTCCGCTTACCCGCGCAAACCCTGTGTTATAAGGACTGTATGATCGAACACAACGAGTGGGCTCCGGATGGCCCCCGAAGGTTCGCAATGAGTTCCGCAGAGTCGCTCCCGAGGATAGACGTTGGGTATGCCATGATCACGAACCCCAAGACCGGGCGGGTGCTGATGGTCTGCAATCGCCGGAGCTACGGATCATCTTGGAGCCTGCCGGGTGGATCGCGCGAGCCGGGCGAGACGCTGGAGAACACCGTAGCCCGCGAGGTCGCCGAAGAGACGGGCCTCATAGTCGAGGTCGGGGGAATTCTCGCTGTTGGAGAGCGAATCCGCAATAGCCACGCCCTCATCGTTACCTTCGCAGCCGTTCCGGTCGGGGGTAGCCTCGCGCTCCAGGAGGATGAGGACGTCGTCGCTCTGGAGTGGGCCACCGTCGCGGTCGCCGAGGAGCGAATGCCCTGGTACCCGGAGGGGCTCACACCGCTTATCCGGAGCGTGGGCATCGTACACTACAGCGAATTTCTGGAGAGAGGCTAGGGACGACGTTGGATGTATTTGAGGCGATACGCTCCCGCAGGAGCATCGGGCGCGTAGGGCCGGAAGAAGTCACCCCCGAAGATACAGACGCGATCCTCGAAAGCGCGGTACACGCCCCGAATCACAGGATCACCGAACCCTGGCGGTTCCACGTCTTTACCGGAAAGGGCCGGGGGGAACTCGCGAAGGTCCGGGCTGAGATCGCCGCATCCCTCGCTGAAGCGGAGGGTGAAGAGCCTGAACTCGTCGGGGGCCGCATCAGCCGCGAGCGCAAGAAAGCCTTTCGTGCCCCGCTCGTCATCGGGGTCGTCTCAAAGGCCGGGCGCGACGAGGTTGAGACGATGGAGAACTACGCGGCCTGTTCCGCCGCTGTCCAGAACATGCAGCTAACCGCCCACGCGCTCGGACTGGGGAGCATCTGGCGCACCGGCCCTTCGGCCTACCACGAAAAGATGCGTCATTTCCTGGGCCTCGAAGCCGGGGGCCGCGTCGTCGCGTTCCTGTACGTGGGGAGGTCGGAGATGCCCCAGACCCGCCGCCGCAGGAAGCCCGCAGAGGACTTCGCCGTCCGGCACGAGGGGTAGGCACGAGGGATAATTTAGAGAAGGTCGGGTTTTCGAGAATCCCGGTCGGGGTAAACCATAATCACCGGATACGCGAGTGAAACTCTGGAGGCAGAAGATGGGAAGATTGATCAGACGGGCTTTGATCATCATAGCCCCGATAGCCTGGAAGAAATTCCGCGACAGTCGCAAGCGCAAGCGTCGCTGAGAACGCCAGCCGAACCATCTAAACCGAGCCAGCTCCACCTGAACCGGACTCCCCGAAGAACGGATCTTCGCCGGGGGTCCGATTTTCTCGCCTTACGCTAACCCGGCGTAACCGGGGTCGCTTCGAAGCCTTTGGCGCCTTTCTTCACCGTAACGAGCGGCGATTTGGGCTCGTGGTAGAGGACGACCATCGCGCCATCGCGTTCGGCTTGAGACAGGACTTCTATGCGGTTTCGGCGGGCGGCCTCTGGGTCGGTGTCGACCCCGGCGATGAGGTCAGGGTCGAGGAAGATCCTGCTCGGCGCGAGGTCCGCGCTGAAGAGGACTTCGTCTGAGATCCAGACCACCTGATGTCCTTCAGAATGTCCCGACCGAACTTCGACCCTTACCCCCGCAGTGACTTCCGAATCCCCGTCCAGAAGCTCGAACCACCCCTCTTCTATACCGGCCTCCACGAGCGGAACGGCGAGCCTGCGTCCATCCCCCTCGCTCATCCGCCGCGCCTCCTCAAGAGCCGCGCCCTGCGCTACGACCTTCGCGTTCGGGAAGGAGCCTGAGTGCAACGCCCAGCCGACATGGTCCGGGTCGAGGTGGGAGAGAACTATCAGGGAGACGTCTTCGGGGGAATGTCCAGTCTGGCTGATGGCCTCGGGGAGGGAGGTCTCGCGCCGGATTTCGTACCGACCTTCGAGCTCTTCCGGGACTTCCGGCCCGAAACCGGCGTCTACGAGCGTGAGGCCGTCGTTTCCTTCGTAGAGAACGCAGTGCATCGCGCCTCGGATCTTGACCTTTCTGCCACCCGTGTCCCCGAAGATGTTCCCGGCGTCCGTTATGAACAGACCATCCTCCAGTACCCAGAGTCGTCCGGATTTCAG
>JBPCNU010000251.1:0-5692 GCA_051000975.1 Rubrobacter sp. | reverse complement strand
TTCTATGGTTCGGTTCCCTGTTGCTGCTGGTCGGGCTCTGTACGTTCGTCTATCTGGGAGTGCGGGTAATACCGGAGCTCGGGTTGCGGTTGCAGAAGCGTATTCTGAGCTTGATCGTGCTTGCGGGTGTGATCATGGTCGTGGCGCAACTTCGGAATGCGACGCTCGGCCTCACGAGCCCGAGTGGGCCGGACGGAACTCTGGGGACCATGGTCGAAAGCCTGATTCTGGAGGGTTCGGCTATCGTCTGCCTGCTTCTGGCGACTTACTACCTGTTCCGCTCGGAGCGAGAAGAGATTTCGGCCCTCAGGCACTCGGCGAACGTTGACCCTCTGACCTCCCTGCACAACCAGGCGTATTTCCGGCGGGCGGCTTCCCGGAGAATAGCGCAGGCTCGCGAATACGATATTCCGCTCTCCCTGGCGATGCTCAACCTCGACGACTTCAAGGACTACAACGACGTTTACGGTCACGAGGCGGGCAACGCCGTGCTCAAGAACGCGGCGAACATCGTGAAGAGTTCCATGCGGGCCGACGACCTCGTAGCGCGGTACGGAGGAGAGGAATTCATCGTGCTTCTGAGCTGTGGAAGGTCACAGGCAGAGGCCGTGCTGGAGCGCATTAGGACGAACATCGAGGCGTTCTGTGCGCCGGAATCAGCACGAGAGCGAGTAACCATCTCGATAGGCATAAGCAGCCTGACAGAAGGCATGAACTCGGTCGAGGACTTCATAGAGACGGCGGACGCCGCGCTGTACCGGGCGAAGAGCGCGGGCAAAAACTGCGTGATAACATCAAACGAAGCCGCGTGAAGAGATACGTTAGAGTGCTTACGCTGGTCTTCAAAGCTCCGGTACTCTAAGGTACTCTAAAGAAGAGGAGAACCATGAGAGCGTCCGCCTGGCCCGGTCTCAGCTACCCGTTTCCTCCGAGCATCAACGAGCATTCAGACTCCGTGCATCACGAGACCGTCGAGTGGGCGAGCGGCCTCGGGCTGATAGGGGGTGAGATCGAGTACGAGGAGGTACTCGCCACCAACATCGGACGGTTAGCGGGGCGGTTTCATCCGAGCGCGCCCCGGGAGAGGCTCAGGCTCATCTCCGACTGGTACGCCTGGATGTTCTTCCGGGACGACCTCTGCGACGAGGCTCAGATCGGCCGCCACCCGGACCTTCTCGCCGCAGCGGACCTCCACTACCTGGAGGTGCTCAGAGGCTCCGAGCGTTATCCCGGCGAGAGCAGAGACCCGCTCTCGGCGGCGATGTCCGATCTTCGGGGGAGGCTGGTCCCGGTCGTGCCCGCCGCGCTCTGGATGCGGCGTTTCGTCAGGAGCGTAAAGGAACACTTCGAGTCAACGCTCTGGGAGGCGTCGAACCGCAGCAGAAACGCCGTTCCCGACCTCGAAACCTACACCCGGATGCGACCCATAACCGGCGGGATGTACGTGGACGCGGACTTTATCGAGATCACGACTGATATCTACCTTCCACCCGAGGTACACGGTCACCCGATCGTGAGCGCGCTGACCCGTATGTCCAACAATGCCGTCTGCTGGGCAAACGACGTCATCTCCCTTCGTAAAGAACTCGCCCGGGGCGACGTCCACAACCTCGTCATAGTCCTGAACGAGCAGTCCGCATCCAGAGACCTCGAAGCCTCGAAGGAGGCCGCGGTCGGGATGCACGACCGCGAAGTAGGGAAGTTCCTCAGAACCCAGAAGAACCTCCCGTCCTTCGGTAGAGCGATAGACGCCAACCTGGAACGCTACGTCTCGGTTCTGCGGTCGCGCATGAGGGGGAACCTCGACTGGTCTCTGGAGTCGTCGCGGTACCGGGCCGAGCCTCCGGTAGCCGGATAGGCCCTACCAGCGAGGGTCGAGGCCGAGGAATTCCTGCGCTCCGAACCTGTCCATCGGGCGAGCGAAGAGGTAACCCTGCCCGAAGTCGCAGCCCATATCGCGGAGCCTCGCGAGTTGCTGTTCGGTCTCGATGCCCTCGGCGACTACGTCGAGGCCGAGGTTGTGCGCGAGGGTAACGATGGTCTGGACGATCTCGGACTCATCTCCGGGGGCGAGGCGGCTGATGAAGGAGCGGTCCACTTTCAATGAATCTATCGGGAAGCTGTGCAGGGACGAGAGCGAGGAGTAGCCCGTCCCGAAGTCGTCTATGTGGACCTGAATGTTCATCTCCCGGAGCCTGTTCAGGGTCGTGGTGGCCCGGTCCGGGTTCTGCATGAGGACGCTCTCCGTGATCTCGAGCCGCAGGGAGCGAGCGTTCAGGTTTGACTCTTCGAGTATCTTTCCGGTCTCGTCTATGAGGTCCGGTCTTGCGAGCTGATTGCGTGACAGGTTGACGCTGATGTTGAGCGGCTGATGGTCCGGGAATTGCCTCTGCCAGAGTGAGACCTGGTGGCACGCCTCGCGAAGCACGAATAGCTCTATCGCGAGGATCAGACCGGAATCCTCCGCGAGCCGCACGAACTCCGCGGGCATCAGGAGCCCGCGTTCGGGGTGCTGCCACCGGACCAGAGCCTCGAACCCGACCGTGCGCCCGGTCTTCAGGGAGACGATAGGCTGATAGTGAACAACGAACTCCGCACGTTCCATCGCCCGCCGGAGCTCGGTCTCGAGCTCGAACAGCTCGACCGCCCTCGAGTGCATCGTGCTCTCGAAGACCCCGATGCAGGAACGCCCCAGAGCCTTGGCCCGGTACATGGCCGTGTCGGCGTCGCGCAGGGGCTCTTCGGGGCTTTCGTACTGGCCGTTGTCGAGCACGAGGCCGATGCTCGCCGTCGTGAAGAGTTCGTAGCCCCGGACCATGAACGGAGTCTTCAGGTCCTCCAGCAGCCGACTCGCTACACAACCGGCCTCTTCTCCGCTCTTTCCTCCTTCCATCAGGATGGTGAACTCGTCGCCTCCGAGCCTGGCTACGATGTCCTGCGGCCTCAGGGAGCGCCGGAGACGCTCCGATACTGCGACGAGCAGTTTATCGCCCATCTCGTGGCCCAAAGAGTCGTTTACGGACTTGAAGTTGTCGAGGTCCACGAACAGTACGGCGAAGCGCGGCTCGTCTGTTCCGGGCTCCCGACCTGAGTGTCTGGTGGCGGAGATGATCCCACCGAGGTGAGTGAGGAACATCTCCCGGTTCGGAAGCCCGGTCAGGGAGTCGTGCAGGGCACCGTGTATGAGGCGTTCCTCGGCCCCCTTGCGGCGCGTTATGTCGGTCTGGGAGCCGGCCATCCGAATGGTGTTCCCCGCGCCGTCCCGGACGGCGAGCCCCTGGCAGAGCATCCAGAGGTATCCCCCGTTCTCGTCGCGGAGGCGATACTCGACTTCGAGGTGGCTCTTCTTCCCTTCGAGGTGGGCCTCTATCTCTCGTTCGAGGTTGTCCGAGTCTTCGGGGTGGACGCGGGAGAACCACTCGTCGGGCCGATTGCCGACGGAATTCCGGGGGGCTGAGATCATCGCCTTCCAGCGGGAGGAGTAGTAGATCTCATCCGTCTCGAGATCCCAGTCCCAGAGCCCGTCGTTGACGCCGCGCTCGACGAGGGCGTACCGTTCTTCGGCGGCTCGGGTCTGCTCCAGGGTGTCCTTCAGGCGGCTCGAGAACTGCCAGAGCAGGAGCAGGACTACCGCCACCGCCGCCGCGACCGCGCTCACGGTGAAGATGTCCATGAACCACGCCGGGAGGTACGACGGCCTGAGCGGGGTCCGGCTCACCGCGACCATGACGACGGAGATGACCCAGGTCGAGAAGACCAGCCGTGCCAGGGTCTTTCCCTCGACGTACGGCAGGGCCACCGCCACCGACAGGAGCGGCGTGATAACTAAAACGGGTATCCACTCCGGGTACACGAGGCACATCGCAAGAGCGGCAACGAGAAGCCCGAAGCATATGAGCAGCACCGCTGCCTCGTTCCTCCCTTTTCCAACGAACGACCTCGCAGCTACGAGCGTCAGACCGTATACGAAGAGGATCGCCGTTGCGAGGATCGCCCCCACCTCGTCGAAGACGAGGCTGGCTATCGTGGTGAGCAGCGAGAAGCCGAAAACGAGTGGCATGACCCAGTCGATGAACTGCAAGAGACGACCGGTCTCGTTCGACTTCGATGGGATGGTCTTTCCGGAGGCCGGTTCTACGTCCTCCTTAACGCTGTTCTGGATGCTTTTCTCTTCTATTTCTGTCTCTCTCAATGCGCCTCCAGATCGCGTCCTGCCACCCGAAGAAGTCTCTTCCCCGTAACGCGCAGATCTCATCCTCGCTGCATCTCTCGAACCGCTCGTTCAAGGAATAACAGAAAGCAGGCACAGACACAACAAGGCACGATGCGTACAACTTACCCCGGCAACGGATTATGGAGAGTTCGCGCTAGGTTGACTACATTGTATTGATACACTTCAGCGTCTCGGCCCGCTACGCTTACGAACGAGTCGGCTTTTCGGGTTCAGTGGAAGCGGGACGAAGGACCCGTCGCTGTGATTCGGGGTCTTTCGGTGCGAGAAACGCCGTTGATGCTCACCGAGCCTCCACGAACCGCTCTATCTCAGAGACTCCCAGTACCGGGAGAGTAGTTCCCTTGCCTCCTGGACGGGTCTGGAGGCATCGTAGCATTCGGCCCCGAGCGTCTTTGCCTCGCCCTTCGCGCCCTCGATAGTAGCGGCGACGCTCTCCGAGAGTGATCCGAGATCATAGCCCCCCTCCGCTATGAAGACCGGGGGACACGCCCCGACCGACCGGCAGAGCCCCGCCATCGAGGAGGCGAGGTTCTGAAAGGAGGCTGTGTCGAGCGCCATGCCGCCGAGCGGGTCGGCAGCGTGGGCGTCGTAACCGGCCGAGACGATCACGACCTCCGGCGCGTACTCTTCCAGCACCGGCAGGAAGATCCCGGCGAAGGCGTCCCGGTAAGCGTCCCAGCCGGAACCGGCTGGGAGCGGTAAGTTGACCGTGAAACCCACACCCGCGCCCTCCCCAACCTCTCCAGCCCGACCCGTCCCCGGATAGAATATCCCGCCCCGGTGAACGGAGAGGTAGAGCACATCCGCCCTGTCGTAGAAAATATCTTGTGTTCCGTTGCCGTGATGCACGTCCCAGTCGAGTATTGCGACCCGCCGCAGACCGAGCGAGCGGGCGTGAGCGGCGGCGACGGCAGCGTGGTTCGTAAGGCAGAAACCCATGGCATAGTCCGGCCCGGCGTGATGGCCCGGCGGCCTCACGACCGCGAAGGAAGCCTCACCGCTCATGGCCCCCTCGACTGCCCCGATGGCGGCCCCGCTCGCGGCACGGGTCGCCTCCCACGAATGCTCGTTCACCGCCGTATCCCGGTCGAGATAACCGTTGGCTCGTGAGGTCTGCCGGATCAAATCAAGGTAGCCCTGCGGGTGGACGCGGAGGAGTTGTTCGTCGGTGGCGGACCGCACGTCGCGGTATTCGGGCTTCGCGCCGGACCTTTCGGCTCGTTTCAGTCCAGCGAGCATGGCGGGGTAGCGGCGCGGGGACTCGACGGGTGCGTTTGCGTTGACGTGATCCTCGCAGGCGGAACTGGTAAATATAAGCAAGACGCCTCTCCTCCAGTAGCGGTCGAAGCGAGTTTACGGTTAGCGGTCGGTATCCGTCAATCGTCCGCTACAGACCGCCCAGACTCGGATGACGAGCCTTCAAGGCGATGGCCGGTCGATCTACTGTCTCGTCTACGT
>JBPCNU010000250.1:0-8079 GCA_051000975.1 Rubrobacter sp. | reverse complement strand
GCGTAACCATGGTCGTGTGTATAACGCATCTCTCCGCGTTGATCCACTACCCCCTTTTCTACAAGCGTCTTTTACGAGCGTCTTCATTGCTCGCGTGGAGAGGTTCATACGAACCCAACGGCTCTCGTCCTCGACCCACACTCGTCTGCGCTGGATATTGGAGTTCCCGACCCGGCGCGTCTTTCTCCATGAGTGGGAGATGGCACTCCCGAAGCCTTGCCCCTTGCCCGTGAGGGCGCACTTCCTCGACACGCCTATCTCGTCTCCCGGTAGAGAACATGCCGCCCCACGACGGGGTCGTACTTCCTCATCCTTATCCGCTCCGAGGTGTTCCGACGGCTCTTCATCGTCGTGTAGACGTGCGGACTCTCCGTGCTGCGGAGTTTGACTATCACCCTGGCCCCGCTGTTCGTCGCCATGTCTTTCCTTTTCGGTCGCTGTTCGGTTGCACATCGCGTTTACGATAATGTTTTATCATTGTGTTCGGAGTACGTGTGGTGAGAGGGTAGAATTGGGGGATGATAAGCCGGGCGATGATGAGGACGATCGAGTTCTACAGGCGGTTCATCTCGCCGTTGTTGCCGCCTTCGTGCCGATTCACGCCGTCGTGTTCGCTATACACGCTTGAGGCTGTAAGGAAGCACGGACCGGTGAAGGGGGTCTGGCTGGGGACGTGGAGGATACTCCGGTGCAACCCGTTCTGCAAGGGCGGACACGACCCGGTGCCGTGAGGGAGGAGCATCGGGCGTGATAGGATTTTTGGCATGGCTGCAAAGAGGAAGACAAGACAGCGGGACGCGATACTGGAAGCCATTCGAGGTGCGAGCGGGCCGCTGTCGGTGGCTGAGATTCGCGTTCTCGCCGGTCGGGAGATTCCGGGTATAGGCATAGCGACCATCTACCGGAACGTGAAGACCCTGCGCGATGAGGGGACGATAATCGCGGTCGAGTTACCCGGTGAAGACTCGCGCTACGAACCCGTCGGGCGGGGGCATCACCACCACTTCCGCTGCACGGATTGCGAGCGCACCTTCGACCTCGAAGGCTGTCCCGTCGGGGTACAGAGCGGGGCGACTTTGCCGGGCGGCTACCGGGTAGACGGCCACAGCCTCACCTTCTACGGGAGCTGCGAGGACTGTAACGGTGGTTGATCCCGGTCTTTCGACCATTTTCGTTCATCGTTTTCAGGCGAAGAAGAGGAGCCAGACTGCAACGAGGGCGACCTCTATGCCGAGTACCGAGAGTACGGGGACGAGCGTTCGGGAGCGTTTCTCACTGCGCCTGAGGGCCGGGGCGACGAGGATTCCGAAGAGCGTGCCACCGGCGAGGCCGCCGAGGTGGGCGGTGTTGCTCACGTTCGGTATAGAAAAGCCTATATACAGGTTGATAGCGAGGAGGATCAGCAACTGGCGGATGATCGGGTTCTTCCACGAGAACGACCGCTCGCGGATCGCGTAGCCGAAGATCCCGCCGAGCAGACCGAAGATAGCGCCCGAGGCCCCGACCGCCGGGGTCTCGAAACCGCCAAAGTACAGGTACGCAACCCCGCCGGAAAGCCCGCTCAACATGTAGAGCGCGAAGAACCGCGCTCGCCCGAAGAGCGGCTCCACGAACGACCCGAGAAAGAACAGCGAGACCATGTTCAGGGCTACGTGGATGAACCCGGAGTGCAGGAACATGCTCGTAACGAGCCGCCACACCTCGCCCTCGGCGGCGAACGCCGGGACGAGCGCGCCCCGGAAGAGAGCCTCCGAAGGCTGGTTCATCAGGCCGACGTTCAGGGGGGTTGTAGATGCGCCAGCAAGGGCCACCCCGACGTAGACCACGAGACAGGCTGCAATCAGGGAGAAAGTAACGGGTAAGCTGCGGGTTCTCAACCTCTGGAGCGGTAGCTAGAAGCCGCTCTTGTGTTGAACGTTTACCTCGCGGGCAACGTCCCCGACCTGAATCTGTGAGAGGTCTTTCAGGGGGCCGCCGATCATGGATTCGAGTTCGTCGTCGTCATCGTCGTCGTTCGGGGACTGGCCCAGGCCGAAGCCCTGGATCTGTACCCCGTCCCCGAACATCTGACCGAAGATACGCTGCATCTGATCCTGCATATCGCCGAGGCCCGCCGCACCGAGCGGGTTCTGCTGGTTCAGGCGGAGCTTCGCGACCGAGAGGCGGTCCTTCACCTCCGTAACTTCAGCGTGGGCCTTGATCTCCTCGACCGTGCCGAGCGTCTCGCCGGTGTCCGGGTCCCAGACCTCCTCGCCGCCCTCGGAGAAGATCTCGAACGTCATCCCCGGCCTCACGCGGTCGAGGCGGCCCCGGTTTATGACTATCTCATTGCTCTGTAGAATCTTCGCTACCTTGCCTTGAACCGGCATATTGCACCTACCCGAATTCTCGTGTACTCGTCAGTTGACCGATGATTATATCCTCTCTTGAGGGTCGCTCTCGTGAACCGACCCCGCCAACCGCCGGGGCGGATCGGATAGAATCGCCCCGTGACCGATACACGAAATTCCACGGACGCAGAGAAGAGCACGAGGATCAGCCCGGTCGGGCGACACCTGCCGACCTCCGGTGGCCTGAAAGGCACGCTTGACAAGGCCAGAGCTCAGGGCTGCGAGGCGTTTCAGATCTTCGTCTCGAACCCTCAAGGATGGGCCGAGGCCGCACCCCGGCCGGATGCCGAGGCATTTCGCGCCGGCGTGGCGGAACTCGGAATATCCCCGGTCGTTGTGCATGTGAAGTATTTGATCAACCTCGCAGCGAAGGACGCTTCGCAGTTCGAGAGATCAGTTCGGACCCTCGCCTCGGAGATGCTCGCGGCGGGTGCGCTCGGCGCCGAAATCGTGGTCGTCCACTCCGGGAGTCATGGTGGAGACGGCCCCGAAAAAGGCGCGGAACGGCTCGTTCGGGGTCTTGTCGAGGCACGCCGGGAGGCCAAGAAGCGCACCGAAGAGGCGAGGGAAGTCTATGAATACCAGGATCTCGTCCCGGCTGAGGCCGTCGTGGAGAACTCCTGCGGGGCCGGGACTCAGCTCGCGAGCGACCTCGATTCTCTCTCGCGGGTGCTTCGGGAAGCTGATGCGCGTTGCTGCCTCGACACGGCTCACGCCTTTGTAGCCGGGCATGACCTATCAAACCCGGAGTCGGCCGGAGCGTTCGCGGCGAATATTCGTGAGAGCCTCGGCGGACGGGTCGCCGTCATACACTTCAACGACGCGAAGAACGAGCTCGCCAGCCACCGGGACGGACACGCGAGGGTAGGGGAGGGGCAGGTTCCGGTCGAGTCGTGGGAAGTATTCCTTGGCAAGATGGCCGGGGTTCCGTTGGTGATGGAGACCCCGTATGACACGCCGGAAGTAGACGCAGAGCAGGTGCGGCTCGTGAAAAAGCTCGCTGGTGGGTTGCGTCTGAGCCCGGGCGGGATATAAAATAATCATTGTGACTACTATAGAGATCACACCAGCCGGACAGAAGAAGCCTCGCGACAACGGTGGAGACCTGCTCGCCGCTATCGGGGAAACGATACGGTGCGAGCGCAACGAACGTGGCCTGACTCTCAAGCAAGTCTCGGAAGGGGCGCACGTCTCCGTGTCCTACCTTGCGGAGATAGAGCGCGGCGAGAAAGACCCGTCCTCCCGGGTTCTCGAGAGCATCTCCGGCGGGCTCGGGATGGAGATCAGCGAACTCCTGACGCGCATCGCCGTCTCTCTGGAACCCGCGCAGGTCGTCTCCGTTTCAGACTCCCTCGCGGCCTGATTCAGCCTTCGGCTCTGTAAGTCCTAACTGAAGAAGTATGCGATCAACACCGTCGCGGCGTTGTATCCCGCGTGGGCCAGAAAGCTCGCGGTCGTGTTGATGTACTTCCTCAAGAGTCCGAGCCCGACGGCCAGCACGAAGATGTATCCGAGCAGGAGTGATGGCCCGTACTGGATGTGCATCGAGGCGAAGAGCAGCGAGGTGAACACTATCCCGAAGACGGGCTGCACCGCCCCGCGAAAGAGCGTCTCCTCACCAAGACCCGCTCCAACCCCGATGAGCAGGGCGAAGAATACGGCAGAGACGAGCGTCAGGCCGGTCGGGTCGAACAGGTTGGTCGAGACTTCGCCGACTCTGTCGTAGAGGTCCGGCTGCAATATCCTGAACAGCGCGTCCGCCCCGAAGGAGATAGCGAGCGCAACGACTATGAACGCCGCGACTATCCCCAGCTGCGGGATGTTGATGCGACCGTAGCCAAGCCGTTCGAGCGTCTGGCGAAGGTCACGCCGGACGAACGCCCCAACCCCCATCACTGCGACGATTATGAACGGGAGCTGACTGCTCACGATAGTCACCGGAGAGATCTGGACCCCGGAGAAGAGCGAGGTGAGATCGGACTCCACGGTGAAGATCAGGAAGCTCACGATGTTGTTGGTCAGGACTATCAGGCCCGTCCAGAGGGAGAAAATGATGACCGGGTCTCCCCAGAACTCCCGCCTCGGTGGACGGCCCATCACCCGCCGAAAGAGCGGGATGCAGAGGGCGGTCCCGACGACCCCGGCGAGCACCACCGATACGAGCGCACCGGCATACGCGACCCGCTCGGCCCCGGTAAACGACCCTCCCCCGGAAACCTGCGCCAGTAGCCCGATCCCGACGAACGTCCCGAGCAGCGAGACGACGACCGAGGCGGCGAGCAGCACGACCGCAAGCGTAATCGCTGCCTGGCGGCTCTTGCGCCCAACCTGAGCCAGCATCGCCAGCCCGCCTACAAACAGGGCCAGTACCAGCGTCAAGAGTAATTCGACCAAAGCCAGATGTGCCTTTCCAGGTTCCGAGGGTGACTTCCTGAGCCGCACCCACGAGAGGTACGACGCATGTGAGATTAGCACAGAGAGAACGCCCGAAGAGTGAACTTTGAAACGCTCCGAACGGAGAAACGACGAAGAAACGAGCCGCAAGAAAAGGTAAAAGAGGAGGTACAAGAAAAGCCGCGTCAGTTGGGGGGAGGGGACGCCGACGCGGCTGAGATCTTCTCTGGATCAGAGGGGGACTAGATCCATTACAGGTAATATAGGAAAGCGAAATTACATGAACGGGACTTTCCGGTTACGGTTGCATAACAACTCCGCGTTTCGTACTCCTGTTTGCGTCGGCTGGTTCTAGGGGTCGCGGTTGGTCGGGTTTTCGAGACCTTCGAGTATCGGGCCCAGCTCCTCGTCCCTCGCAGCTTCGAATTCTTCGAGCGTCCTGGCCTGCGCCGCCAGGGCGGAGATACGCCCCGTGAGCCCGGTTCCGCCCCGAGCGGCGAGCAACCGCCATCCCAGAAACCTGTACGCGCGACCCGCAGCCGCGCTCTGCAACCCGCTGTCCAGAGCCTCCTCCAGTTCGGCGTGCAGCGCGTTCGCTTCTTCGTAAGATAGTTCTATTCCGGCGGTCAAGATTCGATCTCCGAGGTCTTTTCGAGGTAGATCCTGTCCGGCGTCACCACGATGTGCAGGGACTCCGGCGGGGAGTCGACGCATTTCGTCCAGTCCCTCAGTAGAACCTCAGAGGAAGTGGCGTCCGAGACGATCACGAGCCTGTCGTCCGTTAGCGAGAGAACCGCCGAATGCTCCGTGACCTGGTCGCCGCGACGGATCGGGTCCCGGCGGTAAATGGAATTCCTCGAACGAAAACTCTGCACGCTCGAAGGAGTAGTGCGCAACTCCTCGGAGATCCAGATATCGCTCCGGCCCTCGTCTACCCATCGCCTGATCCTCTGTGCGTGAGGCTTTAACGCGACCCTTCTGGTTCCCAACTCCATACTCCTTAGACAGGTACAACAGGTGCAACGGATGCCTGCGCCGTGCTACTCGATTTTCGCTCGTGACACACTTTTGCCTTATATTCCATTTGTGCCTGCTTTTCTAAACCTGTTCTGACCGCCGAAACGAGAAATCGGGTGCCTCGAAAGGACGCCCGGAAAGCATGGTCGAAGATCCCATCTCGAACTAGATGGATATGATCCCCAGCACCAGTGCGCCTCGCAGCGTCCAGGCGATAGTGCGGACCCAGTTCGAGGCGACGAGGAACCGGTGCGCTCGTTCGTCGAAGCCTGTACCGAGGGCGGTGTGGCGGGGGATTTGAAGAAGCGCGGTGGAGGCCCAGATCACCACGACGAGCCCGAACCCGACCCAGAGCAGCGAGGCCGGGACGCCGGTCGGACGAAATGTCAGCAGCGCGAGCGCGGTGGCTGCTTCGAGGAGCATCGGTGGGCCGACGACGTAGCCCGTCAGGCGGGAATGGTCGTCTTCGTAGGCGACGAAACCGGGGGTACCGACTCTGGAGAAGAGCGGGTAGTGGACGATCTGGACGAACCAGATCACCCCGACCATGAACAGCGTTGAGGCGAGGTTGACGAGGAGTAAAGCCTCCGTCAGGCCAGACATCTCACCAGATAACGGCTCACCGGGTGACGGCTCATCGGCTGGCGCGGCTCTTCATCCACGCCGCCGCCGCAAGCCCGGAGAGCGAAGCCCCCTCGACCTTCGCCTCCCCGAAGCCGTCCCCGCAGAACACGAGTGGCGGTTCGTTCGAGCCGATAAGGAACCGCTCCGGGTAATTCTCCGTGACCATGCTGTAGAGCCAGCGTATTACCGAAGTCTCCCGCGCGCGAGCGGCGAGGTCCACGCCGAGGAAAACTCCAGCCTCGGAGACAAGAGCCTCTATAACGGAGTCTTCATCGTCTTCAAGGTGCTCCCGGCTCCACTCCGGCCCAGCGTGAATGGTGATGGCGGGAGCGTCCGAGATGCCTTTCATACGGTTGTCCGAGATCCAGTTCAGAGGCTCGCCCTTCACCTGTATCCCGCCCGGTTCGGGGAGTTCTACCGGTTCATCGGTCAGCACCATCACCGCGAAACACGGGGCGTAGGAGATGCCTTCTAGGTTCTCGCGCACATGACCGGAAACCACGCCTTCCGTGAGCGCGATCGCCTGCGGTGCGGGGGCCGTTACGATGATCGCGTCCGACTCGACGGAGAGCCCGGATTCAGCCCCGACCTTCCAGCCGCTACCGGAACGCTCGATGCCGACCACTCGCTCCCCGGTGTGTACTTCAAGCCCTTCCGCGAGGTACTTCGGGACGGAGTTCATGCCGTTCGCGCCCCGGTAGCGGGGGTGGCCGTCGGCGGGACGCTCACCTTCCGGCCCGGCGAGACCCCGGCTCCACACGGCGGCGGCTCCGGCTTCTATCCAACCCTCGACGAGCCCCCCGAAGAGGTCGCTCCGGGAGGTAAAGAACTGCGCCCCGTGATCGAAGTTGCCGCCCCCGAACCGTCGGGTCGCCATCCTTCCGCCGACGCCGCGCCCCTTATCCAGGACGGTTACGCTCCAGCCCGCGTTGGTCAACTCGCGAGCGGCGAGCAGACCGGAGATACCGGCCCCGATGATCGCGCAGGAAGTCGTGGAAGCCACAGCTAACTCCTCACGGCCCGGCGGGGCATCGGGCGCAGCGTCGAGAGCCCGCCGTCCACGCCGATGACCTGACCCGAAACCCACGTGTTCGATGGATCCAGAAGGTACTCGATGGCCGGTGCGATGTCCCTCGGCTCTCCGAGGCGACCCAGCGGATGCAGGTCGGTCGAAGCCTGCCGGGAGGCGTCGCTCGCCGTGATCTTCTCCGTCATCCCCGTCTGTACCAGCCCCGGCGCGACGGCGTTGAACCGCAAACCTCGAGGCAGGTAGGTCGCCGCCGCAGAGAGCGTCAGCCCGATGACCGCCGCTTTGGCCGCCGCCACCGCCTCGTGGTTCGCAAGCCCCACTCGCCCCGCAACCGAGGACATCAGAACTACCGAACCGCCCTCTTTCATGTTTTTAGCTGCCGCCCGGACGGTGTTGAAGGCCGTGTTCAGGTTCAGCCACATCGTCTCTTCGAGCTCGGCCTCGCTGGTCTGGTGCGCGGGCTTGAGGATGAAAGACCCGACGCAGTTCACCACGCCGTCTATCCGCCCGAACTCCGAGCGCGCCTTCTCGAAGGCGGCGTTCACTTCATCCTGTTTCGTCGCGTCCAGAACGAACGAGACGCCCTTCGTCTCGCCTTCGAGGGCGTCGAGCTTCGCTTCGTCC